>NZ_JAPCIY010000129.1:0-5562 GCF_027707645.1 Aeromonas sp. QDB30
ATTTAGGGACTCAGAATACTTTTTTCTGAAAATCAAGGCGGCCTTCCCCGGAAAGCCGCGATGAACCTAAAAAAACCCGGCGCAGGGCCGGGTGACGGGATGAGAAGGTGGGGTCAGGAGGCCAGCAGCGCCAGGGCCGGCTGCGCGTTGCCCGGCATCAGCCGATAGGCCTTGTGGTGCTTGACCAGGGTGGTTTTCTTGTTGCCCTGGCTCAGCAGCAGGCCCCGGGCAAATGCCGCCTCGGCCAGTACCTGCTCGTCCCCGCGCACATAGAGGGTGAGGGGCTTGACCAGCTCACCTCCCTCGATATGGCCCTGATACTCGCTGGCCGAGATGATCAGACTGGATTGCCCCTGGCTCAGCAGCCGCTGCCGGGTGTGCAGTTCGCTGTCGGTGAACACCAGCCAGCCCGCCCCCTCCAGCGCCAAAAGCAGATCGGCCAGGCGCGCCCCCAGCTGTACCGGCTCATACATGGCACGCTCATACTGGCGCTGCACCCGCTCAAGCAGCCCCTTGAGATCGGCCCCCGCCCCCAGCGTCCGCCCCAGTTGCACCCAGGCCTTGAGATCCTCCATCACCAGCCGGGAGAAGCGTTTCTCCTTGAGAGAATCCGCCATCCAGGTACAGAGAAAGTGGCTCTCCTGGGCGGGGGTGCGTTTGCCCGTCTTCTGGGCAGCGGTGCGCTCCAGCTCCGCCAGGCTCTGGCGGGCCATCTCGAGCAGGGCCTGATTGTAAGCAGGAAGGGTCATCTCGGATCCTCTGAAACGGGGCGGCCAGGGGCCGCGTCATCGACAGCACAAAGGCGCCAGTGGCGCCTTTGGAGAGTAAACGCCCCTCCCCGACCGGGAGGGTGCGACGTTGCCTTATTTCGGCTGACGGGGCTTCTTGGCCGCCGCCAGACGCTTGAGGCGCTGACCTTGCAGTTTCGCCTCAGCCATGGCCTGGGCGGCGGCATTGTCTTCACGCTGCGGGCGCTTGCCGAAGCGGCGGCGCTCCTGCAACTGCTTGATGAGGTCGTCACGGCTGCTCACCTCGTAACCCGGCACCATGATGCGGCGGATCTTCTGGCCGATGAGGGCCTCGATCTCCAGCAGGGTGCGCTCCTCCTCGCGACTGACGAAGGAGATGGCCATGCCGCTCTTGCCAGCGCGACCGGTTCGGCCGATACGGTGCACGTAATCTTCCGCGAGGAACGGCAGATCATAGTTGACCACGTATTCCAGGCTCGGAATGTCCAGGCCGCGGGCGGCCACCTCGGTGGCCACCAGCACCCGCAGCTTGCCTTCGGTGAATTCACGCAAGGCACGGCGACGGCTCCCCTGGGCCTTGTCACCGTGCACCACGGCAGACTTGATGCCGTCGAGGTTGAGCTCCTCCACCAGTTCATCGCAGCTCTCGCGGGTGCTGGCAAACACCAGCACCTGCTGCCAGTTCTGCTTGCCGATAAGCTCGGAGAGCAGCTCGCGTTTGCGCTTCTGTTCCACCGGATAAACGGTGTGGCTCACGGTGTCGGCAGTAGAGTTCTGCTTGTCGACGGCCACCACCTGGGGTTTGTCCAGCATGAGGTTGGCCAGCTTTTTTACCGCCTCGGAGAAGGTGGCGGAGAAGAGCAGGTTCTGGCGGGTCTTGTTGACCGCCTGCAGGATCTGCTGCACATCGGCGCTAAAGCCCATGTCGAGGATGCGATCCGCCTCGTCCAGCACCAGAGTCTCGACCCCGGAGAGGCTCAGGTTGCAGGCGGTGAGGTGCTCGAGCAGACGGCCAGGGGTGGCCACTATGATGTGTGCGCCCGCTTTGAGCTTCTTGGCCTGCACATCCTGTTTGCCGCCACCCACGATGGTGAGGGTAGTAATATCAAGATACTTGGCGAAATCGTTGATATTGCTCGCCACCTGGGCCGCCAGCTCGCGGGTCGGGGTCAGGATCAGCACGCGGGCATTGGAAGGCTGCACCGGCGCCGGGTTGTCTACCAGGCGTTGCAGGATGGGCAACGCAAAGGCGGCTGTCTTGCCGGTACCGGTCTGGGCACTGGCCAGCACATCGCGGCCACGGCGAATGGCCGGGATGGCCTGGCTCTGCACAGGGGTCATCTCCTGATAACCGCAATCTGAGATGGCGCGCAAAATCTCGGGGGCAAAATCGAACGATTCAAATCTCATGTTGGGTTCCTGTGTTCCAGCGGAGCTGTAGTTGGCGTGGGTGGCCTGGGCCGGCGTGTGGCCTGGCATCGGCGAGGCGTGGAGCCAAGGACGGCTGGGTCTGACATCAGATCAGAAGATGAGCCGGAAAATGGCGGGCGCGAAGTGTAACAGATAGGCGACAGGAATGCCGCCTCAAATGGCCTGTATTTTTCCGGGGGCTGCGCTCTCCAGACGCGGCAGCAGGCGCAGCCCGGGCAGTGAGATCAGCGCACCCGCTTGCTCGGACGCTTGAGCAGCCGCATGCCGATGGCCGCCACCGCGATGACGAACAACCCGAAAGAGGTGACAAGCAGGCACTTGGTCAGCAGCTCCTGATGATGGGCAAAGACCGGGGTCGCCATCACCATCTTGCCGGCCATGCTCAGCACCAGGGACCAGAGGAAGGCGCTGGCAAAACTCGCCACGGCCACCCGCAGCAGGTGCAGGCGGGAGACTCCCATCAACATGGGGGTCAACACTCTCACGAAGGGGATGAAACGGGACACGAACATGGCCCAGAAGCCGTAACGATCCAGCAGTCGGGAGGCCCTGGGCAGGCTCCCTTCCGGGATCATTCGCTCCACATGGCCCATGAAACGGGTGCCATGCAGTGCCTGCCCCTGCCAGTAGGCGAGCACGCTCCCTATCCCGGCCGCGAGCGGCAGATAGAGCAAGGTCACCTCGGGCCCCAGCACCCCCATGCCCACCAGACCGCCCGCCAGCAGCACCAGGCTGTCACCGGGCAGGGGCAGAAAGACGAAGCTCGATTCAAGGAAGAGGATCACCACCAGACAGGTGACGAGCAGACCGATTGCCTGCATTTGTATAAGCTGATCAAAATCCTGATGCCATATGGCAAGCAGCATGTCCTGCATCTGGTGTGACTCCCATCAACGTAATGCGCATTCGTCATGATGACCCGAAGGCCCCGTCTGGTAATCCATCCCTGCTACCACCCCAATGTTCGTATGGGAGGCCTCTTATACACCCGGGGAACTGAACAATAAATTAATGTCTGTGATTTCTGCCCAGCGGTTCACCCTTCTCGCCCCCCCTGCCCCCGCCAAAGCGAGGGCAGCTTGGCCCATCAGGCCAATGCGCACACCCCAAAACAGGACGGGTCGGCCCTTGCCAGGCTGCCAAGCCAGATGAAACCCGTTACAGTGTGAACATGCCCCAATGGACGGGGTACTCATGGAGCCAGGTATGGCAAGACAGCTCTCTTTTCACACACTTTCCTTGCTGGCGGTTATTGCCGGCGTCTCTGCCGGTCTTGTGACAAAGGCCCGTGCCAGCGACGAGAGCCTGGTTCAACAGCGCGCCAACGCCGTCGTCTCCCTGATGAGCTACGCCGTGGTGCCGGATATCACCGCCAGCAACCTGAATATCGGCAGCGGCACCAACGACACCTCCGCCCTCACCATCACCCAGTTCGGGGGTGGCGCCACCCTGAGCGAGGATGTTCCCCTCTATCTGGAGGGCACCCTGGGTTACAGCCGCTACGATCCCCAGTTTGTGTTCACCGATGGCAACGAGACCCGCACCATACCCACCAAATGGAACAGCCTGAGCGCCACCGGCGGCATCGGCTGGGATATCGGCGTCCACCGGGATCGCTTTGGTGGCAATCTGGTGCTGCGGCCCATCGCCAATGTCACCCTGGGCACGGTGGCCAGCGACCTTCGCATCGGGGCCGCCCTGCTCGAGCACAGGAGTGGCCAGAATCTGGACTTCCTCGACGGCGGCACCCTCAATGTCTATGGCCTCGGCGGCTCATTGATGCTGGACTATGAACTCTTCTCCGCCGCCCAGGACATCGATGCCGAGCTGCGCTACTCCTACCAGCATCTGCAAAGCTTCACCGGCACCGCCGAGAGCGTCAGCGGTCAGGCCGATGCGGAAAACCTCGGGCTTTACCTGCGCCGCCGCGCCCCCCTGTGGCACTGGACCCTGCTGGACAGGCCCCTTCGCTACGTGCTGGAAGGGGCCAGAACCGAATACCTGGGGCAGCAACGGGGGCAGCTCGGTTTCAACAGCCTCAACTCCCTGGGACTTGGCCTCGAACTCGACAGCAGCAAGTACGACATCTTCATCACCCGCACCCGGCTGGTGGCCCGCTATATGTTCAGCAACAGTACCAGCGGCTACTCCATCGGACTGGCGATGAGTTTCTAGCGCAGCAAGGCGACATGAACCGTCCCCATCACCAAATCTCTGACTGAACGCACATTTGACTCCATTGCCGCTATGAGGTCCCACCTGTATCTCCTAGCATGGGGATACGGACGGTGGGTGAAGACGTAAAGCAGAACCACGCCGGGGATTGTGGTCAGGCTGACTACCTACTGTTGAGCAGAGAACACATGACATTTCCAGGGACAGGGAGCTTGTTATGGCCAAATTTCTGAATACCAGCGCAACCAACTATTTCCTCGAAGAGCTGATAAAGGATGCCAAGGAGCGGTTAATCCTGATCAGCCCCTTTCTCAAACTCAATGACAGGATCAAGGAGCTGCTGACCGACAAGAACCGGCTCAAGATCGATGTGCGGATCGTCTATGGCAAGAGCGAACTCCAACCGGAAGAGATCAGCTGGCTCAAGGAGCTCACCTATATCCGCACCAGCTTTTGCAAAAATCTCCATGCCAAGTGCTACCTCAATGAGGAGATGTGCATTGTCACCAGCCTGAACCTCTACGAATTCAGCCAGGTGAACAACAACGAGATGGGGGTGTTGATCCGGCGGGCGGATGACAGTGAGCTGTACCGCGATGCCTACGATGAAGCTCAGCGCATTATTCGGGTGAGCGAGGAGGTGCGCATCACGTTGGAGCGCGTCGCAAGCGACAGTGACCCGCAGGACAACGTGGCCGCCCATGCAGGTACAGCACCGGTTTGTCCAAAATGCGGCACAACCATGGTACTGAGGACCAGCAAACGGGGAGATACCAAGGGTAACAGCTTCTGGGGCTGCCCCGAATACCCCAAGTGTCGCAGCATCATCCCCATCGAGACCCATCCCTGACCGGGATCTGTGAAGGCTAAATCACATGGATATCACTGCTGCCATAGCGCCGCTGCTGACTCAGCTCTGGTTTCTCCTGCCACTGCTGTTGATTGCCACCCTGCTCAAAACGGCCTGGTTCAAAGGGATGGTCGGGGAGTGGTTTATCAATCTCTGTATTCGGCTATTTCTCGACAAGCGGGAATATCGCCTGCTCAAGGACGTGACCCTGCCCACCCCCCAGGGCAGCACTCAGATCGATCACGTGATCGTCTCTCGCTTCGGGCTATTCGTGATCCTGATTACCCATGATTAGCAGTCAGTTACCACGAACTATACTGATCTTACGTACAGTTATCGAGGTGCGAGATCATGGCC
>NZ_JAPCIY010000130.1:0-5451 GCF_027707645.1 Aeromonas sp. QDB30
CTGCATGGAGACGCGATTAGATCACAGACGATCTGCCTGTTCAAATTTCATTAACAAAGTGCGATCCCGCCCTGGCCCGCGTGGGGCGCTTCAACCTCTGTATTCAGTGCCTCATCCAATAAAGTCCTCAGACACATCGCCACCGCCACATGGAACAGATAGGATAGGGTAATCGTGTATCGTAGGTTCAGGGGAGATTTCACCATGTCCTATGCGAGTTATCATCCAGGTAAGGCTACGGCCTCTACTAAGGAAGGTGCGAATAAGTCACCAAACATAAAAATGCGCCTTTGTAAGTATTTGAATTTAATAAACTAATTTTTTCAGTTTCGTTGTGGAGGGTGCTTATTCGCACCCTCCCTAACTTAGCTCACAAAATCGTCAGCAATGCACTTGGAGTACTTAAAAAAATGCTCAAGCTCATTTCTCAACTATTCACCGAAGCAAAAACAGTAAGAAAGGCAGTGGACATATTGTCACGTACTCTAGGGGTTAACCCATCATTGGTATCACGTATGATGGGGGATCTTGGGCCTGAGTGTGGTAACGAACTAGGGCTGATGATTGCAAAAACGGAGGGGAGTGCAACTGATCCTTTCCGCTTCATCTATGAATGTGGCGCACTAATATTTTTCTTCCATTGGTGTTTGTATAAGAGTGCTGGTGACATCAATTGGATGCACCAACATCTAGCAAAACAGGGATTCTTGATTGATCAGATCAGTACAGATACGCATGCGTTAAGTATCGCACAGTCACTACTAGGTGGTATTGAATTACGGGGGTACGACCTGCGCAGATTCAACCAAAACCTCTCTGTCTTTATGGCCGAATATGAAGAGTATCTTGACAGTGATGGCACAAGGGAACCGCCAAAGCTAGTTTTACATTAGGGAAGGTGCGAATAAGTCACCAAACATAAAAATGCGCCTTTGTAAGTATTTGAATTTAATAAACTAATTTTTTCAGTTTCGTTGTGGAGGGTGCTTATTCGCACCCTCCCTAGCAGGCTGAGTTTACGACGTGCAATTTTCTTATTTGTGGCATATGTCTGACTCCTGACAACATTGGTACTTTTTTATTATCTGGTTTGAAGCCGCTTGACCACTCCACTTTGAAGTGTGATCCATCGAATGGCTACCTTCGCAGGTAGGATTCTCTGACGGCCTTAACTGTGGAAAACACAACAACTTCAGGTGGCTAATCTACAAACAAGGTTATTTCAAGCCCATAGTGAGTGGCTTGATCGAAGTGTGAACTTCAGGTGTTTCCCATAATCGATGGCCTCCACTATGGGAAACTCTAGGGCAGGATCGTCTACTGGGGTGGGGGCAGTCCAGTTGTAATTTATAGAGCGGCAATGTCCAGCTCTATAAATCCAGCTGCAATCAGTTCCCCTCGTAATTCTTTTAGACTTGAATGGGGCACTGCCAGCCAAAACAAGTTTTTGGCTCTAGTGATAGCTACATACCCAATCCGACCTTCCTCGCTATTTGTGCCTGCAAGTAACGCTTTGACATTGGGTTTCTTTGTCACAAATAAAACAGCTCCTATAGACTCGCCTTTCACTTGGTGCACAGTTTCTACCCTGATCCCTGGGCCACGGTTTTGAGCCGCCACTTCACCGGCGAGGGGCCGATCCGGTAGCTTAGTCTTCGCCAATTTGTTGCCTAACTTACCAACGGCCTTTAACCCGTAAGTCTTCTCTATATCTGCGAGAAGAGTTTTGACATTCCTTACGAGTTTCGGATGCCATTCTGTTCCTGCTATAAGCGCAGACGATGGAAGCCCAATCTCTGTGTTACGGCTGAAACTCCACAGCAATCGTCTAAGCCCAAGCATCCACGTTTCATGGGGCGTTCCTTGCAGATTTGAGCTGAGCCTATTCGGGGGGTTATCCAGTAACCCGACGACAGCCCTGCATACAAACTTAAAGCACTCCTGATAGTGCTCCTGCTGATCTCGTAACAACGAAGCCTCAGCGAACATTGCTGTGATACCTTGCCCAGGAGGAGCTGTTTTCCCTGCTAGTGCCGCCGCCCGATCCGCCCCCCGACTGAGAATCACTGCATCCTGGTGTTGTATATCTAAGTCATCAAGATACACCTTGAATGATTCAAACAGTTTGGACAGCTCCGAGTCCTTGTACCCCATGAAAAACGCTCCGCCGCCCTTCTCGTGCTGCCGGTCTGGCTTATCATCGCGGCCACAGAGCATGTTAGCGATATTGATGATAGGAGGTAGAGAGCGGTAGTTGCGAGTGAGTTTGTAGCCTGTCACTTCAGCACGATCTGTATAGGTGTCTAGGAATGTGCCGTCAGCCCCAGCGAAGCCATAGATACCTTGGTTTACATCTCCGATGAGGGAGACTTGCGCACCTGCATCGACTAGCATTTTCAAGATTGCCTGATGCAGTGTACCCAGATCTTGGGACTCATCGACCAGAATCTGCGGATAGCGTGCCACCAGAGCACGCAGTATTGCAGGTTGATGAGTCAAGGTCTGATATACCCAGTATCGTCCAAGCTCATGAGTGTAGGCGCCCGTATGGCCCAGACGGTTGATACAGACTAAAGCCTTAGCAAAGTCAAGTTGTTCTTTCCGGCCGTGTGTATCGGTGAAAAAGAAGATGGCCCCATCTTGCATACCTACTTTGACATCTTTTATCGGCAGCGGGTGGCTATCGTCAGACCAATAGCGAAAATTGTTTAGGAAAGGCTCCGAGCCAGATACCAAGTATGCAGCCTGAGCCGCCCCCATCGTCCGGTAAGCATGGGGACGCAGTACGTGTTGGGTGAAAAAACCGTCAAGGGTATCCACTTCCACGCGCTTACGATTGGCGTTGTCCGAGAGGGCTGAGGCAAGTTGTGCATATCCCTTATTAAACGTATTGACCGCAACATTGGAGAAGGACAAAAGTACGACCCGACCACGGCTTGTTTCCATCTTCTGCCGGATTGCGATCAGTCGCCTAATAGCCGTAGCCGTTTTTCCGCTACCGGCGCACGCAGTCACAGCGATAGGTTCCAACGGCGCATTGATTACGTCTTTCTGCTCATCAGAGAGATTCATGGTTTGACGGCTCCCTGGCAGACATGCTTGATGGCTTTCTGAAGGTAATCGGGGACCTCACACCCCGGCGTTTTGGCAATCTGCTCAGCAAATGCCTGACCGAATCGGCCCTTTTGCACATTGCTGCTGCTGTCTTTGCGCTCGAACATCCCGCAAAACAGCGCCTTGGCCTTCGCAGTGTTATCTGGTTGAGCATCAACAATCTTGCGTAGTGCTTTTGAGATCCTTGGATGTGGGTCGGCTAATGCAGTAAGCATCGGGCTGCGGTTCGCCTCAAGTAGTGCTAGATCGTATTCTAGGGTTTTCAGACCGTGGAAGACCTTCACGAAAGTGTCTTCCAACCCCTTCATCTTGATGGTGTTGCTAGACAGCCTTACATCATCCCCAAGCGATGGATAGATCTCTTTCCTTTTAACTTTCTTCTTCACCGCTTCATCGTTCGGTTCTTCCTCTTCAGGTGCGTCCGTATCTTCCAAGTAGGCAGCCTCGGCAAGCAGATTTTCAACCCCTTCCACATCCAATCCACCTTCTGCCAAGGTCACGATTTCTTCTTCGAAAGGATCGGCGTCGGTCACGACAGCGACCGGAATTCGTAGGCCTTTCTCACCAAACAGTGGTAGGAAGGAGTCGAAATTGAGCCCCTCGACACTGATCAGGCTGACCCCATACTCCCGGAGGTCGAGGCCCATTAAAGTGGCAAGCGCGTCGACCAGCATGAGCTCTGCAGCACCCTCGACGAAAATCACCCGGCGAGCAAAAAACAGTTCTGCCCTAGTTACATCCAGATAGCGCTCAAGTTTTTCACGTTTGCCCTTGGCAAATTTGATGTCACGGGGGAAGAAAGTCTCCACGCCGGCATCGTTCTCTACCAAGCACACAAGAGATTCGAGCTTTGAATTGCTGGCAAAATTAGGCGAGTGGCTGGTGACGAACAACTGCACAGATTTTTCACCTTCGCTTGCCGGTACTCCCGCGAGGTAGCGCAGCAGCACACGCTGCAATTGAGGGTGCAAATGCGCTTCTGGCTCCTCGACAATCAAGCTCCGGTAAGCTGCGTCAGGATTCTTAGCCAGCTCACTAAGCACTACCGCCATGAAAATCAGGTTGTTGAAGCCCAGTCCGTTCTGCTCAATGTCCAAAGCGTCAGCTGTGAGGGTAATTCGAGCAGATAGGCGCTGAAAATCCGTGGCGCTGAGACCAACGGCAAGCGTTTGTGCAAGCTGTTCGCCCATCATTGAGCTATGTCGGGACGAAATGGCGGTATGGGTGTGTTGAATGGACTCGTTCTGTTGAAGCTGTTCGTCGAGCTCCTTCAGTGCATTGTTGATCGCTTTGCGACCTTCGTCATCTGTGAGCAAGTGAAGCAAGCGTGCTAGCTGGCTGTTACGGCTAGGTCGAAGCCCCTGCGCTGCATCCCGAAGAGGCTGTAAATAAACGCCTCGGAGGTTTTCCATCATATCTGAAGTAAGCGCAACCTCCTGATGCTCCCCACACCAACGTTTCACTCTGAAGCGCCCCGTCTGATCCACATCGGTGTACCGGACATGGATATGCGCCTCCATGGTATTTGCGCCACATGGCTTAAGTGCTGCGAGGAAGTCAGCCTCATCTTCGAGGCTTAGATCTCTAAAGACAAAATGGAAATCGATATCTCCAGTAGGCTCGCCTTCGGCAGGGCGATGTCGGTCAGAGACATCAAGGCGGGGATAGGGTTCATCATGACCTGCGAGAAGCGTCCGGAGCGCATCCACTACTGCACTTTTGCCTACGTTGTTTGGCCCTACTAGTACATTCAAACCAGGCTGGAATTTCAGCTTGGCATCACGCAACTTGCGAAAATTCGTAATCGTGAGCTCAGCGAGATACATGAAGGTCTCAGTCCTAAGTAATCGTTCCGAAATGTAGAGTACTTATCCGGAAAAATGGAACACGGTATCGTTTGTGTGGGCAGGTCTATCGCAAAACAAATCAAACGACATATGAACTGTGAGTCGCCACAAGTTTGCCAGATTTTTTGTCATGGCCCTGTAGCGAATAGGGCATTGAAAAACAACTCCGATTGAAACCTTTAAGATGATCGGTGTCCAGATCACTTGCTGTGATCTAGGAAAAAAATGAGGGGTCTAGGAAAGTAGGGGCGATTCAAGGTTCTTCCAAGCCCATAGTGAGTGGCTTGATCAAAGTGTGAACTTCAGGTGTTTCCCATAGCTGATAGTCTGTTCCGGGCTCGAACTTCAGGTGTTTCCCATAATCGATGGCCTCCACTATGGGAAACACCTTAACTTCAGGGAGCGGTGATGGCCTCCACTATGGGAAACACCTTAACTTCAGGGAGCAGTGATGGCCTCCACTATGGGAAACACCTTAACTTCAGGGAGC
>NZ_JAPCIY010000131.1:0-5441 GCF_027707645.1 Aeromonas sp. QDB30
GGCATATGGATTTAGGGACTCAGAATACTTTTTTCTGAAAATCAAGGCGGCCTTCCCCGGAAAGCCGCGATGAACCTCTTTTTACCCATGAAAAAGGGGAGCCATGGCTCCCCTTCAATCACCTTGCAACACGGGCTTATTTCTTGCCCGGGTTGTCCCAGATCCCCTCTTCCAGCTGACTGCGCAGCTCGGGGTACTTGTTGGCATCGAAGGTGGGGACGCGCCCCAGCTTGAGCTGGTCGTTGTAGTCCTTGGCCAGCTTGATGGCGACGCCGGAGAGCAGCAGGATGGCCACCAGGTTGACGATGGCCATCAGCCCCATGGAGACATCCGCCAGAGCCCACACGGTCGGCAGCTCGCCCACGGAGCCGAACATCACCATGCCCAGCACGAACATCCGGAACAGCATCAGGCCGCCCTTGTGGTTGTGCTCGAGGAACACCAGGTTGGTCTCCGCATAGGAGTAGTTCGCCACGATGGAGGTGAAGGCGAAGAAGAAGATGGCCGCTGCGATGAAGATGTTGCCACCGCCGCCCACCTGGGAGGAGAGCGCACGCTGGGTCAGCTCGACACCGGTCACACCGGAGCCCGGCTCGAACTGGCCGGACATCAGGATGATGGCGGCAGTACAGGTACAGATGACGATGGTATCGAGGAAGACACCCAGCATCTGCACATAACCCTGGGAGGCCGGGTGCGGCGGATAGGGGGTGGCGGTGGCGGCAGCATTGGGGGCAGAGCCCATGCCCGCCTCGTTGGAGAAGAGGCCGCGCTTGATGCCGTTGATCATCGCCTGGGAGATGGCATAGCCCATGGCGCCGGAACCCGCCTGCTCGATGCCGAACGCAGACTTGATGATCAGGGCCAGCACGCCGGGCAGCTCGCTGATGTTCATGGCCACCACGAACAGCGCCATCAGGATGTAGGCGAGCGCCATGAAGGGCACCACCAGCTCGGCGAAACGGGCGATGCCGCGGATGCCGCCGAAGATGATGAGGCCGGAGAGCACCACCAGGGCCAGACCGCTCACCCAGTCAGGGATGCCGAAGGCGACGTTCATGGCCAGGCTGATGGAGTTGGCCTGCACCGCGTTGAACACCAGACCGAAGGCCAGCAGCAGGCAGAGGGAGAAGACCACCCCCATCCAGCGCATGCCGAGGCCGCGCTCCATGTAGTAGGCGGGACCGCCCCGGTAGTTGCCATCCTCATCCTTGACCTTGTAGAGCTGGGCCAGGGTGCTCTCCACGAAGGCGGTGGCCATGCCGATGAAGGCGATCAGCCACATCCAGAAGACGGCGCCAGGGCCACCCAGATAGATGGCGACGGCCACACCGGCCAGATTGCCCGTCCCGACGCGTGCCGCCAGGCTGGTACACAGAGCCTGGAAGGAGGAGATGCCGGCGCTGTCGGATTTGCGACTGTTGCGCAGGACCGAGAACATGTGGCCGAAGTGGCGGATCTGGATAAAGCCCAGACGGAAGGTAAAGAAGATACCGACCCCGATCAGCAGGTAAATGAGCACGGCTCCCCACATCAGGTCGTTAATCATTGCAATCAAGGTGTCCATAATTCTCTCGTTGTTATCACATCCATGGCCAGTCTGCGCTGACCGCTCTCTGTCAATTTCCGAACCAGCATTGCGCCGAAGGGGCGGAATCTAGCATAGCGAGGGAATTCAGAATAGTGACAGGGCTCACTGGGGAGACAAAAAACGAGCAATTTGATGCAAAAAAGCTTCATTTAGCACGCAATAAATCAACAAAAATTGATGCGCAACCCAGCCCCACACAAATTAGAGCCAATAGAGAACCATTTTACAACTCATCCCATGGGGGTAAAAACCGCTGAGTGAAACGAAACCAGGGAGACAAGCGTTTGCCTCTCATGCCTCATCGGCAAGGGGTTGTAACGCAAAACGTTTTACACGTAATTAAATTTCAAGTAGCTGACAGAACTATTTATGTGACCTCCCGCACAAATTCATGAATCCACCAAAATAATTGCGCTTTTCCATGTCGGAGCCAGCCGCCACACCATGAATAAAACTCGTTTTTTATCAAACACTTTCACCCGACAGCCGGTACCGCTTTCACCACCTGGCTGATTCGCATACAAGCCCCCCTATTGCAGGATGCGCCACATCCGTATTAATTAGGCAGGCAATGACGATGGGGCCTGCCCATCGCCCCTTTCTGAGCCTGAGCCGCCGGGATCTTGTAATTTAATTTCAGAACTGCCGTCTCATGCCCGCCACCCTGGGATTGCTCCCTCATAAAGAGATGATATTTGCCATGGCCGATAAATTGACCCAGCTGAAAGCCCTGACCACAGTGGTTGCCGATACCGGCGACATCGAAGCCATCAAGCGCTACCAGCCCATCGATGCCACCACCAACCCCTCTCTGGTACTCAAGGCCTCCGAGATCCCCGAGTACGCAGCCCTGATCCAGGACGCCATTGCCTGGGCCAAATCCCAGAGCCAGGACAAGGCACAGCAAATCATCGACGCAGGCGACAAGCTGGCGGTCAACATCGGCCTCGAAGTGCTGAAAATCGTCCCGGGCCGCATCTCCACCGAAGTGGACGCCCGCCTCTCCTTCGACACCGACGCCAGCATCGCCAAGGCCCGCAAGCTGATCCGCCTCTACAACGAAGCCGGCATCAGCAATGATCGCATCCTGATCAAGCTGGCCTCCACTTGGGAAGGGATCCGTGCCGCCGAGGTGCTGGAGAAAGAGGGTATCCAGTGCAACCTGACCCTGCTGTTCTCCTTCGCCCAGGCTCGTGCCTGTGCCGAAGCCGGCGCCTTCCTCATCTCCCCCTTCGTCGGTCGCATCCTCGACTGGTACAAGGCCAAGAACGGCCGTGATTACACCGCCAGTGAAGATCCGGGCGTGGTCTCCGTCACCGCCATCTACAACTACTACAAGCAGCACGACTACCCGACCGTGGTCATGGGCGCGAGCTTCCGCAACACCGGCGAAATCCTGGAACTGGCCGGCTGCGACCGCCTGACCATTGGCCCCGCTTTGCTGGAAGAGCTGAGCAAGGCCGAAGGCACCGTGGTGCGCAAACTGGACTACACCGGCGAGCGCACAGCCAAACCGGCCCCGATGACCGAAGCCGAATTCCGCTGGGAGCTGAACCAGGACGCCATGGCCGTCGAGAAGCTGGGGGAAGGCATCCGCCTGTTCGCCATCGACCAGGGCAAGCTGGAAACCATGCTGGCAAGCCACCTGTAAGGCCGCTCGCCACACTGCGCTCACAGAGCGAAGTGGCGCTGCAAAAACCGGGCTCCCGAAAGGGCAGCCCGGTTTTTTTGTGCCTGTTTCCGGTTGTCACAACTTCGTCATAAAAACGTTTTATTTTCAAAGGCGTCGTGTTATACGGATGGTGAAAACCATAAAACCAAGGAGGGAGCCATGGACATGTTCAACTTCGATTTTGACGAGGTCGTTGAGCTGGGTTCACGTAGCCGCGGGACAACGGGAAAAAAACGCAAATGGCGTGAGATTGAGGCGCTTAAAGACAAGCACCGCCTGCAAAAGGAGCTGCAGGCCATCGACATCGCCTATGAAGGATCGGACGACCTGGAGCTCTGATACGCCCACGTCGCCCATGTTTCACTCCAGCGAGTGGAGCCATAAAAACAGCGCCCCGGATTGATCGGGGCGCTGTTTTTATGGATGAACCTCCTGTCAGGCTGCAGGCAGCGAGAGCTGTTTGGCCAGCGCCTGGAAGTGCTGGCTTACCTCCGCTCCGAACAGGGGATCATTGATGGCCCGGTTCTGCCAGAGCTGTTCGAGATGACGCCAGTCATCCTCGGTCAGGGAGTCGCGCAGATGGGGGAAGATGACCCCTTCCTCATAGTTCATGTGCGCCTCCTGCTGCTCGATGAACTGCTCCAGACAGGCCACGAACTGATCCAGCGGGATGACCGCATCCATCAGGATCATCTCCACCATCTCCTTGAGCTCGGTCCCTGCATCCAGCAGACGGGCGTGCTCCTCGTGCAGCCGGTTGGCCACTTCCCCCTCCACCACCCTGTATTTCAGGTAGTAGTCATAAATCATGTCTTCCTTCGGGTGGTGGTACTTGTCGGATACCTCGCGCAGATAATCCACCACATCCCGCAGCAGGAAGTAGCTCACCGGCTGCTCATTGCGAATGGCCGCCAGCTTTTGCTTGAGCAGCGTCAGCAACCGGGTGATGTTGAGGTGGTCCTTATGCAGACTGGATAACATGGGCACTCCTTGCACTGAAATGAGAACACGTCTGTCTCGAGTATACGGTCATTTATTGCCTGAACTTTGCACTCAATCAAGTCGGATGCAGACAGCGGCTGCACCAGCCTCTCACCACAGAGGGCACAGGGGATACCATTTCCCCTGTGCATGCACGGCGTCAGGCCGCCGCCGGATCGGCGCAGACCGAGAGCCAGTCGATGGGACTGCGTCCTTGCTGGACCAGCAGGCGATTGGCCTCGGAGAAGTGGCCGCAACCGATGAAACCGCGATGGGCAGAGAGCGGGCTGGGATGGGGGGCGCTCAGCACATGGTGGCGCGACCGGTCGATGAAGCGCCCTTTCTTCTGGGCATGAGCCCCCCACAGCAGGAAGACAACTCCCTGGCAATGGGCATTGATCCGCTCGATGACCCGATCGGTAAAGGTCTCCCACCCCAGGTGGGCGTGAGAGTGCGCCATGCCCGCCTGTACCGTCAGCACCGTATTGAGCAGCAGCACTCCCTGTCTGGCCCAGGATTCCAGGAATCCGTGATTGGGTGTGACAAAACCCGGCAGATCCCGCTGCATCTCCTTGTAGATGTTGACGAGGGACGGCGGCGTGCGCACTCCGGGCAAGACGGAGAAACAGAGGCCGTGCGCCTGGTCCGGGCCGTGATAGGGATCCTGCCCCAGGATCACCACCTTGACGTCATCCAGCTCGGTCAGTTTGAAGGCATTGAAGACCTCGGTCGCCGGGGGATAGATCACCTTGCCCGCCTCCCGCTCGGCCCTGACGGTGGCCAGGGTGTCCATGAAATACGCCTGCTCTTTCTCCGAACCAATCACATCTTTCCAGGTCAGCACACCCGTCTCCTCTCGTTGCGAATCCACTCCTTCCATCCTGGCTGGCATGCCAACCTCTCCCTCTCCCCATTCCCCGCCTTCTGTCCAGCTTGGCACCGCTATCTCCTCGGTCAATAGAGCAAGGGGCTCAGGATAGGGTCCTCGCCCCCAAGACGCAACCGCATGGAGGTCAGGCTCAGCCTGGCCAGCCTGGGAAGTGGCGGCGTTCACGGGCAATGACCGGGGCTGCGTCGACACAGGAATAACAGGACGTCCTTCGGACAGGCCTCATGGGCAGGCCAGGGCGGGATCGCACTTTGTTAATGAAATTTGAACAGGCAGATCGTCTGTGATCTAATCGCGTCTCCATGCAG
>NZ_JAPCIY010000132.1:0-4603 GCF_027707645.1 Aeromonas sp. QDB30
CCTCGATGAAGAAACGATGAGGTTAAGTGTGACGAGCGTATTGTCCGAAAAACAGGTGCTGATCTAGGGGCGCTTACATTGAACAGGCGCCATATTATGGGAGTGTGGCGGAGCAAGACGAAACCGACCCGGCTCATCGCGGATATGTGATGAAGGTCACAAGTTATTGATAAAGTAGAAAGATATTCACCCGCCCGGTACGCTTCTCCACGGGAGTCCTATGGAGGGACGCGACAGATTGTGACCCGACCAGCGATTCTGTCAGCAGCTCCGGCCCCCGGCGCTCCCCTGCCAACACCGATAGCCCTCCTCCAGGGATCAGCGATAACGGCCGCGCACCGATCCGCTGGCCCGCCCGGCCATGCGAATGAGGCTCTGGCGGGTATGGAAGTGGCAGAGCGCCACCCCGAGGGCATCCGCCGCATCCGCCTGGGGGGTGGCAGAGAGCTTGAGCAGGTGAGTCACCATGTGTTGCACCTGCTCCTTGGCGGCGCCACCGGTGCCCACCACCGCCTGCTTGATCTGGGTGGCCGAATACTCGCTCACCGGCAGCAGGGCGTTGACCGCCGCGACGATGGCGCTGCCACGGGCCTGGCCGAGCTTCAGGGCAGAGTCCGCGTTGCGCGCCATGAAGACCCGCTCTATGGCGAACTCGTCCGGCTTGAACTGGGTAATGATCTCGCTCACCCCGTCATAGACCTGCTTCAGGCGAGACGGCAGCTCCCCCAGATCGGTGCGGATGCAGCCCGATCCCAGATATTCCGCCTTGCCCGCGACGATGCGAATGACCCCGTAACCGGTGATGCGCGAACCGGGATCAATCCCCAGAATGATGCTCATGAACGGAATACCCCGCCCACTGCGGTCAGCCATCTCATCTTCGACACCTTCTTCATTGCGATCTCTTGCCCTGCAGCTCTTGATGGCCGCCAAGATAACAAACCCGCCTTCGCTTGGCTCGCTCGCTGGCACCTTTCCCGGCTGACTGCGCAAGGAGCCACCATCTCATACAGTGCTCTGCCGCTTCTCTGGCCAGTGATGCCTGCCGGCGTCACCAGCCCCTTGCATTCGGGTCATCCCTTTGCCAGGGCGACGAGGCGCTCCGCCAGTCGATGGCTTTGCAGGTAGCTCTCGACCAGCGCCCCGTCTGCCCGCCCGACGTCAATCTGCCCATACCAGTGCTCGAGCATGGCGACAAAGCCTCGGCTCGCCAGCACGGGCTGCCAGTCGCCCGGAGCCAGGGTCTGCACTGTGTTGTCTCGCGCAAGCAGGCCACGGGTGCAGTTCTCGATATGCAATGAGAGGTTGTCGCCATAGGCATCGATGCGCTCCTCGGTCATGCCGGCGCTGCGATTCATGCTGCCGCTCACCGCCATCTGCCCGCTCTGCCAGGCGACGCTCACCCCGGCCAGCAACTCGGGCTGCTCACTGCTGCGTCGCAGCACCGCATGCAGCTCCCCGTCCGGCTCGCCGCCATAACAGCAGAGACTGTCGAGCACATGGATACAGTCGTCGAACAGAAACTGACGAGGCGCCCCTGGCAGGGCGTGCCTGTGCTTTTGCCAATGGAGCTCGGTCAGCGGCTGGCCGCGTGCGGCGGCCATGGCGGGCAGATAGCGACGGTTGAAGCCCACAAACAGCGGGCAGTCCCTGGCGATGGCGAGATTGGCGAGCGCCTCCACCTCTCCTGCGTTGTCACACAGCGGCTTGTCCACAAAGGTGGGAATGCCGGCACGCAGGCACAGCTCCGCCAGTTTGCCGTGCACGGCGGTGGCAGCGTGGATCATCACCGCATCAGGTCGGCTCGCCAGCAGCGCATCGACATCGGTAAAACACTCGCCAATCCGGTACTGGCGCGCCAGTTTGCCGAGCACCGAGGGACTCCGGGTACAGAGCAGCGGGGTGACTCGCTCGTCGTTTGCAAGCAGCGGCAGATAGGCCTTCCGGGCGATATCGCCAAGGCCAATCAGGGCAATGCGCATGGGCACTCCTCTCAAGGGGATAACCAGATAACTGCCTGCACGATCTCAGGATTTCCCTCGCAGATCCAGCCTTGGCGCCATCTCGCTCCAGGCGCCTTCTGATGCAATGCGGCATCACCCCGCGACACCCTGGCCACCTTCCTCCATCGAAGCGCCCCCCGGCGGCGCGGCGCTTGAGCGGCACACCGCGATAGCAAAACAGGCAGGGCAACAAATGTCGCCCTGCCTGTTACACCCGCACACACCGCCGCACTCGGGCGATTGGCGCTCTTCTCACGTCGAGTTACTCTGCCGACCTGGCCTGCTCTTTGGCATCCCGCCACTTGCCAATCCTGGCGCCCAGCTCGGCGCAAAGCATGGCGCTGACCATGGCACCTATCATCCGGGTCATATCCGACATCTCTGTTGCAACCGGAAGCAGGGGCACAATCAGGTTAAAGGCGATGAGCCCCATCACCAGCCCGAGCCCGCTGCCTACCTTCTCTCTTCGGGATCGCGTTTTTATCGCCATCTGATTGCTCCTGACTTGAACGTTCCACGTGACTCGCCCTTGCCAACGTATCCAGCAAGATAACAAAGCCTTTCTTCATTTGGGACAGCCATCTTTGTGTACGAATTGTTCCATTGGAGGAACCATATCACCCACTCTGTTTCACTGATGCAAAAATCACCTGCTCAAGCAACACCCACGGTGTCGCAGCGTTGTGAAAAAACGGCCTGATAACAAAGGGCCGATAGCCCCTTTTCCCCAACCCGCCTTATCAGGACAGCCATCTTTTGGAGAAAGAGTTATCAAGACAGCCATCTTTTAGAGAAAGCTCTCATCCAGCGCCCAGCACAACTCGTCATCCAGCATTTGCGATGGTATTTGTGGAACTCGGGGGGATTAAAGAGAATGTCTTGGCATCGATGACGCCAATTCATGGCGCCTTATCAGGACAGCCATCTTTTGGAGAAAGCCCTCATCCAGCGCCCAGCACAACTTGTCATCCAGCATTTGCGATGGCATTTGTGAAACTCGGGGGATTAAAGAGAATGTCTTGGCATCGATGACGCCAATTCAGATGCGATCACACCGGCGGGGTGATGGCGCGATACCGGACGTTGTTATGATGCGAGCATTCATCACTCAAAGGGATGGTTGATGACACCGTCGCTGGCCACAGTGCCAGGCAAACTGCTGACAATGCTCTTTGTCACCCACCACTCTGATGCCCTGGCGCCGAAACAGCGTCACTTGCTTGAGCCAGCGCACCTCGTCCACCCCCAGCCGCGTCAGGATGGGGGCAAGACAAACTGGGATATGGCCCCGTTTGTCCACTCGGATGGCGCGACCTGTCCAGTCCACCAGCATCAGGTAATCCGCAAAGGTATATGCCAGGCTATCGGGTCGCGCTTCGTGCGCGAATGGCAACAGCAACGGCGGCAATGGGGCGGCGGACTGCTCGCCATCGAGACGCTGCTTGAGGCTGGTGTAATCGCTCTGCTCGGGCCGATCGGACAATCCCGCTCGTATCGGATTGAGATCAACATAGGCCATGCAGGCCAGCAGGGCTGATTCGGTGAGCAAGGCCTGGCTCTTGAAGCGCCCTTCCCAGAAATGGCCCTTACAACCATCTTCCCGATTGGCCTGCCGAGCCAGGTTTTCGTTGAGCAACCGCACAAACCAGCTGATGGAATGCAGGCGATCCCGCCACTGTCCTATCAGTTGTTGCACCACGGCCAGTTCGGGCTCAATCAGGGATTCCCCCTGATACCAGCGTCGTACCAGCAGCGGCCACTGGAACAGCGCCGCCCAACGCTCGGCCACCTCCCGCTCGCTCCAATTGGCAGCGGTATCCGACTCGACCTTGAGCACCAGGTGATAGTGATTGCTCATCACCGCATAGGCACACACACCGATGGCAAACAGTCGCGACAATTGGCCCAACTTGTCCACTACCCACTGACGCCGATGCTCGTAACTCTGGCCGGAGTGGGCATCTTCCCCGCACAGAAACGCCCGCCGCACACAGCGACTGACCACATGGTAGTAAGGCGTATCCTGCAAACTGATTTGACGTGAACGGGCAATGGTCATGGCTCACTCCCTGACAGTGACACCTCAAGCCAAGTACAGGGCTACGCCGCTGTCAAAAAGGTGGGTGTCCCAGATTTCACCCCCAGATTGCACAATTTGCTGATCAAGTTCAAAAAACGATGTGATTCCGATGGTTACATCATTTTAAGGCTCGCTTGGGTAGTTTCGTTTGTCTTACAGTGGCTATCTGGAACCTGTTGAACTGCGATGGGCCACTGCCCTCGCTGGTCAATGGAGCATATTGGAAGCTGTAATCCATGGGCGGTAGCGTGGGATTTGGTGGCGTTACGCCCCATACAAAAAGGTGGGTGTCCCAGATTCCTCTATACTAATTGGCCGTGTAGGTTGGCGCTGAGCTTGCAAAGCCCAACATACGAGATACGACATTAATTAGCGGTGTAGGTTGGTGCTGAGCTTGCGGAGCCCAACATACGAGATACGCCGCTGTCAAAAAGGTGGGTGTCCTAAATAGCTGTTCCGAATAGTAGATCACCGGAGGAAGGGAACTCAGTCCAGTTTGTGCGATCTGATTAGTCGCTAA
>NZ_JAPCIY010000133.1:0-4556 GCF_027707645.1 Aeromonas sp. QDB30
GTGGAGCGGGTGATGTCACTTTGTAGCCGAGATTGGATAAAACTGACCTAATGTTTAATCCGATTGGTATTATTCCCCCCTGCGTGGCTCACCCCTTCGGGGCGACCTGCGGCCGTTCATCGCAGCAAGCTGCTCTGCTCGAACCCGACGAGGCTTCTCACCTTCTCTCCATCGGCATCGGATGTTG
The DNA here is from genome assembly GCF_027707645.1 of Aeromonas sp. QDB30. Taxonomy (NCBI): domain Bacteria; kingdom Pseudomonadati; phylum Pseudomonadota; class Gammaproteobacteria; order Aeromonadales; family Aeromonadaceae; genus Aeromonas; species Aeromonas sp. QDB30. Next base: position 188 of record NZ_JAPCIY010000133.1, read on the forward strand.
CCATGTCACCAGATGCAAAAAACCGACCCTGAGGTCGGTTTTTACAATTTGGTGCTGGGTCGGGATTGACTCGCGCCGTCCCTGGCGCTCGCCCTGCGGGCAGCCTGCGGCTGTCCAAGGGGGCTGTCCTGCCCCCTTGTCGAACCCGGCGAGGGTTCTCACCCTCCCTCTATGGGTATCAGGGGATACGGTAAGCCCAGATGCAAAAAACCGACCCTGAGGTCGGTTTTTAAAATTTGGCGGTGAGGGAGGGATTCGAACCCTCGATTCTCACTAACATTCAGTAACTCACTGATTTTATTACAGTGATGCACCTTGGATACTTAGCTGTTGTACCAGTGGTTTGTACCACAACTAGCTCAACTAAGTTGCTGAAGACTGCCACAAGCAGAGGTAATATTCAACCTTACTTGTACTCCTTCACATTCATGGAGTATCGATTGACAACCCCATCCGTATCAAAGAGAACGATCAAAGTATTCTTCGTATTACTGGCCCCCGAAAAGATGGTGATAACCTGCGACTCATAAGTCCATGTTTCGCCTGTATCAGTTAGAGCAACCTTGGTTGTCGACCCAAAAATCCGCTTAACATCGTCTTTGGTTGACTTTTTGGGGACTATTTTCTTTGCAATCGACTCTTCTGTTTGACCCCACATAGAAGGGTCTCCAGTCGCCTCGCCGATCATCTTACCTTCCATCTGCTGTTTGAACTCAGGATTTACATCGGGGACTAAGGCTGTTCCCGTACACCCACTTAACAACAGTCCTGCAACCAAACTTGCTACCAGGTTGGTTTTTTCCACATCAGTGTCCTTATCATTGTGCTGCTTAGTATCACGAAGTTAATGCAGTGCAACAAAATCAATATCAGCGGCTTGACGCCACCGATTTGTCCAAAATGATTGCCGTTCCTGTTGCCGTCACCATCATCATCGATTTGCCACCGCCCGAAATCTCGTCAACATCAATTGACACACCAATTAGAGCATTACAGCCTAATTCGTCTGCTTGCTTTCTGAGCTGCACCAAGGCTTGAGTCTTGATCTCATCTAACTTAGCCATGTAAGTGCCTGAGTTACCGCCAGTAAAGTCCCTAATTGAGGCCATGAAGTCTCTCAGAAAATTCATCCCAGCCACAATTGTCGCGGTAGTAACACCTTTTACCTCAATGATTCTGGTGTCTTGTGCTAGCACGTTGGTAGTTGATGTGATTACGTGCTCATAACCATAAGTTCCATCCCTTTGCTGTTGCCACGTTTTCAATGCGTGCTCAATACTTTCAGCCTTACAAGAGTCGTAGGCGATGATAAACCCTTGTTGTTGCAGAGACGCAATTTCACTGGATGCTGAGTCGGACAAAATATCGACAGCAACAGGAATTCCCCTGCCAACCATAATGATGTAATTGTTCATTTTCTCTCACGTTACGGTTGATGCTCTATCGGATCCTGTAAACGCTGGATGTGCTGATCCCTAGACGTTTCGCTACAACTGTTTTAGGCAGTCCCTGTGCAAGGAGGTGTAACACCTCATCCCGCTTCTCCATGGCCGTCGGTTTACGGCCCTTGTAGACCCCCTTGGTCTTTGCCAAGGCGATCCCTTCGGCCTGACGCTCCAGCATGATTTCCCGCTCGAACGTGGCGATGGCCCCGATCATGGTCAGCATCAGTTTGCCTGTCGGTGTGGCCGTGTCGATGCCCAGATTCTGGATCTGTAATGTTACCCCTTTGGCGTGTAGCTGGTCTGTGATCTCCAGCAAGTGCCGGGTGTTCCGGGCCAGACGATCCAATTTGGTCACCTTTAGCACGTCTCCAGAGCGGGCAAATTCGAGCATTGCCTGTAGTTGCGGCCTATCCGTCTTGCTACCGCTGACCTTCTCCTGAAAAACTTTTTCACACTCCGCCAGAGCTGTCAGTTGCTGCTCCAGCGATTGCCCCGTGGTCGAGACACGGGCATACCCGATGATTGCCATGATAGCCTCCCAATAGGCTCAAGACCCTGCAAGAAAAACGTGTCAAAACTCGAAAACCAACCCGTGTGACAGGGGTTGCCGGGGGGCCTCCGGTCTGTCACACGGGCATGGTCTATTGAGCGTCCGGCTCCTTCGGCGGGGGCGGCGGTGTCTGCATCGAGTTGACGGCCTCCTTGATGAGGACGCCCAAGGCTGCTAGCAGTGCCGCCTCCAACGCTTTCAGTAACGGGTTTCCTTGCTGCTCATTCATACGCCTTCTCCTTGCTGGGTGGCTCCCGACAAGGGGCCAGATGTGATGTATTCCATGGGGTTCTCCTATGGTGTTGGTCTCATCTGGCTTATACCGGCGTTGGGTCTGAATGTTGCCTGCTCGTTTTCCTTGTGCTGGTGGGGTTTGGGATTGTTTTTTCAGGGCTGCTAACGAGGCGGGATCGTTGCTATCTTCTCGGAATCTCTCCTTCGGGTGGCTGGTAAGCTCCCGTCTCGGGTCGTACTAGTAAAAGAAAGAGGTGTGAACTACGGCCTGGAACACCGACACACTAGACACACAGATGACGAATCCCTCTTGCTCTCTACATTCCTTCATGTGTGCGACCCCGAATGGAGCCACACACATGTTGAACAATGTGTGTGCCACTGACACACCAAGCGGCACTAACTATCAGAGATAGAAGCGATAGAATGCCTGTTTACCGGTGTGCTTTGACTTAACCCGCAACCCTAGCCGTTTGGCAATCCGCTTCAGGTCGCGTAGTGGCTGCACTGAATGGAGCAGATATCTGGCTGCGTCACAGGTATAACCAAGCTGGGCAGACTTTCGCGTGATGTCGATGTACTTTTCCCCCCGTCGCCAGACCATCAGCTTCAGAAGCCGTTGCAGGTACTCTTCGACGCTGATGATCTCCTGTTCAATGCGGCAGATTGCGGCCCAGACTTCCTGCTCCTCATGACGCACCCGGATTGGCTTCAGGCCGGTAGCCTGCTCGATATGTATATCACGTTGCTGATCACGCAAGCGGTTGGCGGGCTCTTGGTGATAGGCTTCATCAAACTCAATCAGGTACTGCTCCCAACCCCCCATGTCTCGGAAACTCGAAGAGTCTGGCCTGAAGCCACTCAGGCCAACCGAGAAATCGACCCGATAGGGCTCACAAACGTATTGGGGCTGAACCGTCGTCCAGACGTCACGCTGCCTGAACTCGTTAAGCAGCGGCAGCAAATAGACAAGGTAGAAGGCCGCTTCGAACCGGCTCATCCCCTCCATGCGGGGGAGAGATTCACCTGTGACGCGTTCAATCTCCACGATCAGCTCGACGTTGAGATGAGAACGAGGGCCATAGGTCAGGATCGCGAGGGCCTGCTGAGGCGTCCATGAACCAAGTCCATCATCGGGTTTGGGGATCTCTAGCCAATCAAGTTCAGGAATGTCAATGAGTCTAAGGAACGCCTGCTGTACGTATTGCTCATGCTCGCCATCAAATCCGGGGACGAAGTCCAGCACACGGTAAGGACACAGCAAGTCATTCCGTCCCGGCTCTTGTAGTAGGTTGTCTAGTGTCAGCTTCATGATTGCACCTCCGCTTCTGCGGTCGGAACATCATCAACACTGAAGGGATGCCACACGGGGACCGGCCAACGGGGCATTTTGTTGATAATCGCATCGAGGTCTTTGAAAGAGCCATAGGATCTCCCAACGTGACCTTCCTGTGAGTGGCCGGTGATGGCATTTCGAACATCTTCAGCGACTCCCAACGCCCTTATGTGTGTTATGAAAGCATGTCGGAAGGCGTGCAACGGTTTAATCGTCTTCGTCTTGAGTCCAAGGATCTGCCTTACATGCGGTCTCAGCCACTTACCGAGGGCATCGCTGTAGCGCCCATTAGCCCTACTTGGCGTCAACTGGGGGAATAATGGTCCTTCTGTGGCACAACTTGACAAGAAACGGTCGAAACCAAGCTCTAACAGGTGTGGATGAAGCGGTATCATCCTAGCCTTGCCCGTTTTCAGTGATTGAGATACGTCCCAATCCCTGAAGTGAATAAACCATTGACCATCTTTGTGTTCGACATCACGTCGGAACAGTTGGCAAACCTCCTCCAAACGGCCTCCTGTGTAAGTCAGAAGTACCGGCACCCAGTAAATTGCCTCCCCATATTCAGCTCGCTGTGGGCGGATCTCCCCAGTGAATAGGGCGCTAGAGAACAGAGTGTTAAGCTCGGCATCGGTAAAATCAGAGGCTCGTTCACGGATAATACGAGGCACCTCGACTCTGATCCCATGGCAGGGGTTTTCGTTGATGAGGGCATCGCTATAAGCCCTTCATGTACAGGACCTTAAGCGTTGAGTCCCTTTAAAACTCCTTCCAAGGTCCTGTTCTGTATCGATTTTCTCTGCT
>NZ_JAPCIY010000134.1:0-4505 GCF_027707645.1 Aeromonas sp. QDB30
CACACCATTCTAAATTATTGATATTAAATGGCTAAACTTTTTAGTTTTGGCTCATAGGGTACTTATTCGCACCTTCCCTGGCATGTGAGCTATCGAGTAACCGCAGTGAAATACTTGCTGCTGCAGTGCGGTTATCAACATTGAGCTTTTTGTAGATCTGCTCAAGATGTTTGTTCACTGTTCTGTGGCTCATTTCAAGAATAGTGGCGATCTCCCAATTGGTTTTGCCGAAAGAGAGCCAATAAAGCACCTGAGATTCGCGTTTAGTGAGATTAAGTTCGCGTTGCAAATCTTCTTCTGTACCGCGTTTTTTCGGCGTGACCAAACGGATCAATGCATGCAGCTGATCATATTCACCGGCATATTCAGCTTGAATCGGCGGGGTAAACTGGTTCAGTTGCAGAGGTTCTTTCCGATGTTCGGATGTGATCCAGCGGGCGATGTCGGGTTGAATGCTTTTCCACGTTTCCAGAATATCGCCATTTATCTTGCCGATCAGCTCTTGTGCGTAAGGCGTAGCCCACTCCAAGCGCCCCTGTTTTGATACGCAGAAGACATATTGCCCGGCATAATCGAGGGCAAATTGTGCCGATTTCGCCAGTTTGGCGTTATGGCTGTGCACCTTGATTCGCGCCAGCACTTCATTTGGCACAACCGGTTTGGTGATGTAATCGACACCACCCACCTCAAAACCATGAATGACATGCTCTGAATCGTTAAGGCCGGTCATAAATAAAATAGGGGTGGAGGGGAGCTTTTCTTTCAGTTTCTGGCACGTATCAAACCCGTCCATTTCCGGCATGATCGCATCCAGCAACACCACATCGGGCTGCACTTTTTCCACAATCGCCAATGCTTGTGCACCACTGAGCGCCACCAGCACAGTCAACCCCGCTTTATTGAGCGTGGCGTTAAGCATGCCGAGTGACTCAGGCGAGTCGTCGACCACTAATACAATGATGTTACTGAATTCAATAATGCTCATTTATCAACTCGTTCAGGTTATGTACGACTTTTTCAAATTTACATTGCGATGCATCGCTGCGGATTGAACCAAAAAAAGCCTCAGCGCTGTCGCCGGAACTGACGATCTCATCCAGTTTTTCGAGGAATGCGGACATAAAGCCAATTTCCGCATAATTGATCAACTGCGTCAGATCATCATGGGATGGGAGCGCCGCGTGCGCTACGGATGCATCTGAATTGGCGGCTGGTTTATCTTCCGGCTCGTCTGCAAACAGCCAGTCGACGGGTAATAAGTTGCTGAGTTTCGTGAGCAGTTGTTCCCGCGAGATGGGTTTGCTCAGGTAATCATTATGATATTTGGCGAGCATGTTGCTTTTTTCTAACTCATGAATGTTGGCTGACAGCATCATAATGGGGCTGCGGATGCCTTTTTGCCGCAGCTGGATCGCCAGTTGCCAGCCGCTGACTTCGGGCATGGTGATATCAAGAATATAGAGGTGAATGGTATGATTTTCGGCCATCTTCAGCGCTTCAGCCGCGCCATTCGCCTGTAAAATGTTGAAACCAAGTGGCGTGAGAATGTTGCTCACCAGATTGCGTTGATCAGCAATGTCGTCAACGACCAGAATGGTCTGTCGTGCGCCGGTGTAACCGGTAATATTTGGGTTAATCAGCACTGGAACTGAAACGGGACTTTCGACTGCTGACATCATCATGGTCAGTGTGAAATTGCTGCCTACATTCGGCTGGCTTTGGCAGGAGATATCGCCGCCCATCAGGCTGGCCAGCGCATGAGAAATAGTCAGCCCAAGCCCCGTGCCTTGAATGGCGCGCGTATTTTGCGTTTGAATGCGCTCAAACGGCTTAAAGATCTGCTGGATGTCGTGCTCAGATAGCCCAATACCGGTATCTTGGACGGAAAAACGCGCCACCTGATTGCGGTAGGTGACGCGGAAAGTCACTTTCCCTTCGCGAGTATATTTAACCGCATTATCCAGCAAATTGATGAGGATCTGCCGTAAGCGTTGTTTGTCGATGGCGATGTAGACAGGCAGATTCACGCAAGGTATATATTTAAACTCAAGCCCTTTCTGGGATGCTTCCATCGCAAACATCTCTGCCAGCTCATCGAGCATGGTTGCCAGATTAAATTCAACGCGTTGCAGCTCAAGACGACCCGCTTCAATTTTGGAGATCTCCAGTAACCCTTCCAACAGATCAGAAAGGTGTTTTCCATTCCGCCGAAGAATATGGGCATATTCACGGGTTTGGTGATCCAGCTTGCGATCATCACTTAACAATTGTGCGTAACCCAGCAAGACATTCAGCGGGGTGCGCAATTCATGACTCAGCCCCGCCAAGTAACGGCTTTTGGCGTTATTAGCCGTTTCTGCGGACTTTTTCGCTTGTTCCAATTGTCGGGAGGTTTTTTCGTGTGCGCTGATCTCATGCGTTAACAGTTGGGTGTGGGCTTTCAGCTCAGTGATGGCATTACGACTGGTGTTCCGTGCCAGCACAAACAGGCCACTGATAATGCCAACCGGAATCAGTAGCATCACAAACGCTTTGAGCATACCGCCCGTGATCGTGTGCATATTATCGGGTGCCAGCGAAGGGATTTGGCTGTAGGCGATCATGAAAATGGCGGCCATAAAACTGCTGACGATGGTTAACACAATCATGAACTGACTGATGGGGCTGGACAGTTTGTGCAGCAATTCATCGGGAAGAAACGGATGCAGGAATGTGTGTATCTGCTCATGAATGGTGGCTTTGGGGCGGCATTTATCTTCACAACGCACATCGAGTGAGCAACAGAGCGAGCAGATATGACCACCATAAACGGGGCAATGGGCCATATCTTCCGGTTCATAAGCATTTTCACACACGGAACAGGTAAGTTCGTGATCGTGATGAACATGACTTTGTGTCTTGGTATTGACCAGATAAAATTTGCCTTTGGTCAACCATGCAATCAGTGGTGCAGTAATAAACGGCAAAGCAAAGGCGATATAGGAAGCAAACGCTTTGATGGCTTCATTAAACACATCGAGGTGGGCTGCTATTCCAACCGATGAGGCAATGATCATCGAGCCGAGACCGACCGGATTAATGTCATACAGTTTCGAGCGTTTGAACTCAATACCTGGTGGGCTTAAACCCAGCGGTTTATTGATAATGAGGTCGGCAACCAAGCTGCCGATCCACGCTAAAACTAAGACGGAATAAACTTGCAGGGTTTTTTCCAGCAACTGGTAGATGCCGAGCTCCATCAATAAGAGTGCAATCACGACATTAAACACCATCCAGACCACACGACCCGGATGGTTGTGCGTTAAGCGAGAGAAGAAGTTCGACCAAGCCAGTGAGCCGGCATAGGCATTCGCGACGTTGATTTTAAGCTGCGACATAATGACAAACACACCCGCCGCCAGCAGTGCCAGCTTGGTGTTGTCGGTCATGTAGCCAAAGGCATTGAGGTACATATGCGCAGGGTCGCTGGCCTCAGCCGCGCCAAAACCATGACTGATTGCCAGCCACGCCAGATAGCTGCCAAGCGCGAGTTTGGTGGCACCGAATAGTATCCAACCCGGCCCGCCGAATAGCATCGCTAACCACCATTTGAAACGACCAGTTTTCTTTTGCTCTGGCAGAAAGCGCAGAAAGTCGACTTGCTCGCCTAACTGCGCAATGACGGCCAGTAATACGGCTGACGCGCTGCCAAACAGTAGCCAGTTAAAGCCATTCCCGTTTTGATTCATACCGGTGTAAGCCAGCCAGCTGTCGAGTTGTGAATCGGGGTGGCTGAAGACATAAAACAGCGGCACGATCTGCATCGTCAACCACAGTGGCTGCGATAACATCTGAAAACGGCTGATATTAGTGATACCAAAGATCACGAGCGGGATCACCGCTATCGCACTGATGATATAGCCCCAAAACAGCGGGATGCCCAATAGCAGTTCCAACGCCATCGACATGATCGCGGCTTCCAGCGCGAAAAAGATAAAGGTAAACGAGGCGTATATCAGCGAAACAATGGTGGAACCGATATAACCAAACCCAGCACCACGGCTGAGTAAGTCAATGTCTACCCCATATTTGGATGCGTAATAGCAGATTGGGATGCCGCTGAAAATCACGACTACGGAAACGGCTGCGATAGCCCATAGTGCATTGATGGAACCATAAGAGAGCGTAATCGAGCCGCCCAACGCTTCTAAAACCAGAAACGAGACAATACCCAGTGCGCTATTGGCGATCCAGGTCGCAGACCATTTGCGGGCGCGTTTCGAGGTAAAGCGCAGCGCGAAGTCTTCCAACATCTCATTGGCAACTAACTTATTGTATTTCCGCCGATTAATAGGAATCTTTTGCATCATAGACAGTGCTTCCATTCATGATAAATAGCCCTTGATTTCGCGAATTCAACTTCGAAGTGCGACACTCGCCTATGCCGCGTGACGGTACTCTTCGAATACCTTGACAGGCTGCCTGAATCCGAGACATTTCCGAGGTCGTAGGTTGAGCCACTGCTC
>NZ_JAPCIY010000135.1:0-4331 GCF_027707645.1 Aeromonas sp. QDB30
AGAGCCGGCTGGAATGACGACTATCGGGCTCAGTTATTCTTTGGTTAAAATATCAACAAAGTGTGCTCCCGCCCTGACCTGAGCCTGGGTCTGGCGGCTCTTCTCCCCCATCAGCCCCTGCTGATAGATCTGCAGGCAGAAGAACAGCAGCAGTCCCAGCAGCGCCAGCACCATCAGGGTCACCAGCGACAGACGCCGACCGATACTCCATTGTCTCAACATACCCTCGCCCCGCAGCAGCTACATATCCTTAACACAAGGTATGCCGCCGCGACGCGGGCTGTCCACGATGTCAGCAAAAGCGATGCCAAAAACATGATCCAGCCCCAAAAACAAGAAAGGGTGCCCAGTGGCACCCTTTCTCGTGGTCGACAGGAAGAGGTATCACCGCTCCCAGTACACCTCTTCCAGGCTGTCTTCCTTCTCCGGCAACCCGCGGGAGAGGCGCGGGCTGCTCTGGGCCAGCACCTCGTAGCTCACCCGGTTGGCGTACTTGCACACCTGGGCCAGAGAGGAGTAGGTCAGGAATTCCGAGAGATGCTTGGCGGAGTTCGGCACGTTCATGCGGTGGTAGGCGTTCGCCACCATGTCGTGCAGCACGGCGGACAGCGCCCCGTCCCCTGCCCCGTTGGTGTTCTTGATCTTCTCCGGGCCGCCCATGTAGGGGGAGATGTGGGAGTAGATACGCGCAGGCTTGCGGCACTTGTCCCGGGCCATGGGGCGGCTGAACTCGTACATGTTGAACTCGGGGATGACGCCGGGCAGCAGGGTGTGGGTGGTCTCGCGCTTGTAGTCCTCGTCGGTGTAGCTCGCCATGTAGAGGCCGATGGGGCCGGCGGTGCAGAGCACCATGTCCGCCCAGTCCAGCGCCTTGTCGGCCGCGCCGAGGGGATCCTTTATCCCGGTCAGGGCCTCCGCCTCGTCCTCGTTCATGGCGAGCACAGTCACGTTCTCGCTGATGAAATCGCGCCACCACTGGGGATTCTCGTCGATGACGAAGCGGGTGCCCAGGGTCAGCACCACAGGCACCCCGGCCTCGCGGGCATAGCGCACCGCGGCCATGGCGGCCTCCTTCATGGGGGTGCCGTCGGCGCCGCGCACCAGGTAAGCGGTGATCACCAGGGCCGAGGCCTCCTTGATGATGGTCTCGGGGATGTGGTCCACATCCAGGTGATCCATCTTGCCGGCGTTGATGCCAAAGCTGCGCTCTCCCCCTTCGGTGATGAAGGTGAAGCAGCGCCCGACCGGGCCGTCCACCGGCTGCAGGTAGTCGAGGTTGACCCGGGAGGAGGTGTTGCACAGATAGCGGTAGGCATAGCTGCCGATGCGGATGTCCTGGCTCATGACGCCAAGCAGGATGGAGTGGGAGTCCGCCAGCACGGAGTAATTGTGCATGGTGTTGCCGATGGTGCCGCCGGCAAATTCGCTCACCACCATGTTGTTGGCCTTGAGCTCGTCGTAGACCAGCTCCGCCACTTCGTCGGAGATGAGCATGGAGTGGCCCTTGCTCAGGCCGTACCGGTTCAGGAAGTCTTCGTCCACATGGGCTTCGATATCCACCAGAGTCTGATCGATGCCCACTACATAGGCCTTGCCCAGTTCGGTGAGCTGGGAGTTCTGCGGGATCAGGGGATCACGTCTGTCGACCGGGAAGTAGTGTTTGGACTTGCGCTGACCGGGAAATTTCATGGCAATCTTCTGTGCTCTGGGGAAAAGAGGGGCGGGATTTTAACACAATCCACCACGCCGAAAAGTCGCACGATTGAATTTTGAGGTCAGTATAGACAAGGGTTTGCGAGGAAAACGTTTGACTTGGCTGCCACAAAAAACCACCCCGTGGCGGGGTGGTGTTGCGGGATGACATTCAGCTTGCCGAGAGCCCCTGCACCAGGGCCAGCACCGAGAAAATCCCCAGCGCCAGCCAGAAGAAGAGGGTGCCGAAGAGGCGCGGCATGTTGGGAGCCCTGGGGATCTGGATGCCGATGGCATGCAGGATGCGACCCACCAGCAGCAGCACACCGCCCAGGTGCAGCCAGAGCGCCCCGACCCCCGCCAGCTCGCACAGGGCCATCAGCAGCAGGGTGAGGGGCACGTACTCGGCAAAGTTGCCGTGGGCGCGGATCGCGGCCAGCATCTCGGGGGCTTCCCCCTCCCCTATCATCACCCTGAACTGGGCGCGGCGCTTGACCACCCAGAAGGAGAGCAGCAGGAACAAGAGCCCGAGCAGGCCGGCGTAAATCAGCGTGATATGCATCATCAGGACACTCCTTTATCGTTGAATCCGAACGTCCGCCACGTCGGGCACCGGATGAGAACGGCCATCATGCCAGCTCGCGACAGATGAGGGAAACCATCATGCGGATATGGGCCTGATCGCTGTTGAGGGCCGGGATGTATTCAAACTGCTCGCCACCGGCGGCCATGAAGATCTCCCGGTTCTGCACCTGGATCTCCTCCAGGGTCTCGAGGCAATCCGCCGAGAAGGCCGGGCAGATGACATCGAGCCGCTTGACACCGCGAGAGGGCAATTCGCCCACGGTCAGGTCCGTGTAGGGCTTGAGCCACTCCTCCTTGCCAAAGCGGGACTGGAAGCTCGCGGTCCACTGCTCCGGGGCCAGCCCCAGCGCCTCCGCCAGCAGGGCGGCGGTGCGCCTGCACTGATGACCATAGGGATCCCCTTCCCGCTCGTAGCGCTCGGGAATGCCGTGGAAGGACATCAGCAGATGTTCCCCCTGGCCGTGCTGCTCCCAGTGGCGACGCACGCTCATGGCCAGCGCCTGGATGTACTCCGGGTGGGCATGGTAATCGCGGATGAGCCGCACCACCGGCAGATTGCGCTCGGTTTTCATCGCCCTGGCCCAGGCGTCGAACACCGAGGCGGTGGTACTGACCGAATACTGGGGATAGAGCGGCAGCAGGATCACCCGGTTGACCCCCTGGGCCTTGAGGGCCTGCCAGCCATCGGCCAGCGACGGGGCGCCATAAGTCATGGCGAGCGCCACCGGCACCTCGACCCCTTCCCGCTTGAGCTCATGCTCCAGGGCCGCGCGCTGCTGCTGGCTGATGACCATCAGGGGGGAGCCCTGCTCGGTCCACACCTGCTGATAGAGCTTGGCCACCTTGGGGGAGCGGGTCGGCAGGATGATGAAGTGAAGCAAGGGGCACCAGAGGTAGCGCGGCAGGTCGACGACCCGCTGATCGTGCAGAAACTGGCTGAGAAACGCCTTGACCGCCGCCGTGGTCGGCGCGGCCGGGGTACCCAGATTGACCAGCAAGATCCCGGTTTTCGTGGTCACGTTAGCATCCTGTCGTTCTGTGTCGTGGGAATGGAATGCAAGAAAGGGCCCGGTATGGACCCTTTTCTCACTCTCGTAGCCAGCCGGCGAACGGCTGCGTCCTGCCGGCCCTGAATGGCTTAACCGAGAATGGCGGCCAGTTGCTGGCTGACCAGATCCACCGGCTGGGTGCCGTCGATCTTGACGTAACGGGTGTTGCCCGCTTCCGCTTCCTTGCCATAGAAACCGATGAGTGGCGCGGTCTGCTGATGGTAGACATCCAGACGCTTGCGCACTGTGCTCTCTTCGTCGTCGGCACGGATCACCAGATCCTCGCCGGTCACGTCATCCTTGCCTTCCACTTTCGGCGGGTTGAACACCACGTGGTAGGTACGGCCGGAGCCGGAGTGCACGCGGCGGCCGCTCATGCGCTTGACGATCTCTTCGTCCGGCACGTCGAACTCCAGCACGAAGTCCACGGTCACACCGGCATCCTTCATGGCTTGCGCCTGGGGAATGGTGCGGGGGAAGCCGTCCAGCAGGAAGCCGTTGGCGCAATCCGGTTGCGCGATGCGTTCTTTGACCAGGCCGATGATGATGTCGTCGGAGACGAGCTGACCTGCGTCCATCACGGCTTTGGCCTTGAGGCCCAGCTCGGTACCCGCCTTGATCGCCGCACGCAGCATGTCGCCGGTGGAGATCTGCGGAATACCGTGTTTTTCCATGATGAACTGAGCCTGGGTACCCTTGCCGGCGCCCGGAGCTCCCAACAGAACAATGCGCATACACGCTCCTAGTTGATTGGTTATTCAATTCTTGAGAAGGCAAAAAACTACACGTTTTCGCCCGTATTAACAAGCTCGCCCCGTGTGAGTGGCCAGATTATCACCACACTCCCGCCCCGTCTCTGCGACCAAAGACGCAGACGACGACCACGAAAAATGATTGAAAATGCAGCAGCGCACCAGAGGGGAACGGCCAAAAAAAAGGTTCATCGCGGCTTTCCGGGGAAGGCCGCCTTGATTTTCAGAAAAAAGTATTCTGAGTCCCTAAATC
>NZ_JAPCIY010000136.1:0-4188 GCF_027707645.1 Aeromonas sp. QDB30
ATGACTCATGATGAACCCTGCTCCATGGCTCCAGATGACAAACATGATCTCATATCAGGAACTTGTTCGCACCTTCCCTTTGAGTTTCCAACTTCAATGTCACGGTTTCCAACTTAAATGGCCGTGATCAACAACGCAGTCAATTGCCACAACCTATGTGGTTGACATTTAATTAATTTCCTATATAGCGCATCTATGCCTTCATCTCGATACCACCGAAGCCAACGACCGATGGTCGAGCGCGCAGCGCCGGTAAGGTGATGAACATCGGTGATCGTGCGTCCTTCATGTAACAGCAAGATGGCCATCAAGCGACGAGCATGCCCTTTATCACGCGTGGCATGGATGATTTTGTGAATGCGGCGCCGTTGTGGTCGTGGCAGAGGTGGTAGGATAGGCATCAACTCAGTCCTTTGGGTGTGGCTTGTTTTGTTTAGCGACTAATCAGATCGCACAAACTGGACTGAGTTCCCTTCCTCCGGTGATCTACTATTCGGAACAGCTATTTAGTAACGGCCTCAACGGAGCTGGTTGTCGCGTGAGTCATACTAATCGGCCGGTGAAAAAACAGAAGGGGGAGCCGTTGAAAACCGGCGCAACGTCATAAATCGGGACCTCAAGAGGGCATTTATTGTTTGGTTTTGTTAAACGATAACTGGTTATCGAATAGAAAAACCAAACAATGTGGGCCTGGTTTCTGGCCGTGCTGGCTTGTCTGGAGGCTGGTGGGGAGTGAGTTGGGGCAATCTGGGAGGGTTTCCCGGTTTCCCCGGAATTGGTTTGGCAATCATGGCGTGATCTGGGTTGTGGGAAGAGGGGAAAGGGAGGTTGCCGCTCAGTGCTGCGCCCCGACCGGGGTGATGTTGGGCCGTCAGGCACTATGGCGGGATCGGCCATTGGCGCCCGGGGCCGGCTCGGGTATAGTCCTGCGCCAACAAGATAGGTTCGGATGGAGGAGTCGGCGCCGCTTCAGACAAGCGGGTCGAATCACTCCTTCGGCGCGGCTTTAAAGGATATCCCCATGAAATTCAGTCCCCTGCTCGATGAGATGATGAAGGCGCTGCAGGTCTTGCCGGGCGTGGGCCCCAAGTCGGCCCAGCGCATGGCGTTCACCCTGCTGGAGCGCGAGCGCAGCGGCGGCCTGCGTCTCGCCTCCCTGCTCAACCGGGCGCTCACCGAAATCGGTCATTGCAGCCACTGCCGCACCTTTACCGAGAACGATCGCTGCGAGATCTGCGCCAATCCCAAGCGCGAGGAGAATGGCCTGCTCTGCGTGGTGGAGAGCCCGGCGGACGTGGCCGCCATCGAGCAGACCGGCCAGTTCTCCGGCCGTTACTTCGTGCTGATGGGGCATCTGTCTCCCCTTGACGGCATCGGCCCCGAGGAGCTGGGGCTCGATATCCTGGAGCGCCGCCTGCAAGAGGAGCAGATCAAGGAGCTGATCCTCGCCACCAACCCCACCATCGAGGGGGATGCCACCGCCTGGTACATCGCCGACATGGCCCGCACCGCCGGGGTGGAGGTGAGCCGCATCGCCCACGGGGTGCCGGTGGGCGGGGAGCTGGAGCTGGTGGATGGCACCACGCTCTCCCACTCCCTGATGGGGCGTCAGCGTCTGAGCTAAAGAGGCCACGGACCCCACCCCGGCCCTCCCCTTGGCAGGGGAGGGAGCAATGGATCTTGCCCCACTCCTCCCTTTGGCAGGGGAGAAAGCAACGAACCCCACCCCGGCCCTCCCCTTGATAGGGGAGGGAGCAATGGATCTTGCCCCACTCCTCCCTTTGGCAGGGAAGAAAGCAACGGAGCCCGCCCCATGCCCCCTTTGGCAGGGGAGGGGGCAACGGATCCCACCTCATGCTTCCCCTTGGCAGAGGAGGGAGCAACGCACCCCACCCCAGCCCTCCCTTTGGCAGGGGAGAGCAAGGCTGACCCCGCTATATGTCACCCCTCTCGATTCCAGTCTGACCCCTTCGCCAGACAGGGGACGACGGTGCACCTCCCCCTTGTGAAGGGGGAGGCCGTGAGGGGGTTGCCTGTGTGGGCCAAGCGAGGGGCCGGTGTGCAAATTTGCTCTCAAGTTTGCACGCAAGCCCCTTGATATTTGAAAGGCCAACCCCATCTAGCTTGGGAATCTGTTCAACCCGACGTTTTGAGGACTGGTCGATGACCCAAAGTGTTCACGCCGAAACCCACGGCTTTCAGACTGAAGTCAAACAACTGCTGAGCCTGATGGCTCACAGCCTCTACTCCAACAAAGAAGTATTCCTGCGCGAGCTGATTTCCAACGCCTCCGATGCGGCGGACAAGCTGCGCTTCAAGGCGCTTTCCGATGCCTCTTTGTTCGAAAACGACGGCCAGTTGCGCGTGCGCCTGGTGGTGGACAAAGAGAACAAGACCCTGACCATTTCGGACAACGGCATCGGCATGACCCGTGACCAGGTGATCGAGCACCTGGGCACCATCGCCAAGTCCGGCACCGCCGAGTTCTTCAAGCACCTCTCCGGTGACCAGGGCAAGGATTCCCAGCTGATCGGCCAGTTCGGGGTGGGCTTCTACTCCGCCTTCATCGTGGCCGACAAGGTGACCGTGGTCTCCCGCGCCGCCGGCACCGCGCCGGAGCAGGGCGTGCAGTGGGAATCACAAGGGGAAGGCTCCTTCACCGTGGCTGACGTGACCAAAGCCGGTCGCGGCACCGACGTCATCCTGCACCTGCGCAGCGATGAAGAGGAGTTCCTGGACGACTGGCGCCTGCGCTCCGTGGTCAGCAAATATTCCGACCACATCAGCGTGCCGGTGGAGATGTTCAAGGAGGGCACTCCGGATCGGGAAGAAGACGGTGAAACCATCGTCGGCACCCCGGGGGAGTGGGAGCAGGTCAACCGCGCCACCGCGCTCTGGACCCGCAACCCGAAGGACATCAAGGACGAGGAGTACCAGGAGTTCTACAAGCACGTCGCCCACGACTTCGAAGATCCGCTCCTGTGGGGTCACAACCGGGTGGAAGGGGCCCAGGAGTACACCAGCCTGCTCTACATCCCGGCCCGTGCGCCGTTCGATCTCTACAACCGCGAGCAGAAGCACGGCCTGAAACTCTACGTGCAGCGCGTCTTCATCATGGACGACGCCGAGCAGTTCATGCCGACCTACCTGCGCTTCGTGAAAGGGGTGCTGGACTCCAATGATCTGCCGCTCAACGTCAGCCGTGAAATCCTGCAGGACAACAAGGTGACCGCCTCCCTGCGCAAGGCCTGCTCCAAGCGCGTGCTCACCATGCTCAACAAGCTGGCGAAAGAGGATGGCGATAAGTACGCCAAGTTCTGGAGCGAGTTCGGCAATGTGCTCAAAGAGGGCCCGGCAGAGGATTACGCCAACCGGGAAGAGATCGCGAAGCTCTTGCGCTTTGCCAGCACCGCTGGCGAGGGCGAAGCCCAGACCGTGTCGCTCGAGGATTACGTTGGCCGCATGAAGGAAGGTCAGCAGAAGATTTACTACATCACCGCCGACTCTTATGCCGCTGCCAAGAACAGCCCGCACCTCGAGATCTTCCGCAAGAAGGGCGTCGAAGTGCTGCTGATGTGGGAGCGGGTGGACGAGTGGCTGATGAGCCACCTGACCGAGTTCGACGGCAAGCAGCTGGTCTCCGTCACCCGTGGCGAACTGGATCTCGGGGATCTGGAAGACGACGCCTCCAAGCAGGCGCAGGAAGAGGCTGAAAAAGCCAACGCCGGTCTGGTTGAGCGGGTCAAGAAGAGCCTCGGGGAGGCGGTGAAAGAGGTGCGCGTCACCCACCGTCTGACCGACTCGCCGTCTTGCATCGTCACCGACGCCCACGGCATGAGCACCCAGATGATCAAGCTGATGCGCGCCGCCGGTCAGCCGGTGCCGGAGCAGAAGTACATCCTGGAGCTCAACCCCGACCACGCCCTGGTGAAGAAGCTCGGCACCATCGAGGATGAGAGCCTGTTTGGCGAGTGGGTCTCCCTCCTGCACGAGCAGGCCCAGCTGGCGGAGCAGGGCGGTCTCAATGATCCGGCGAGCTTCGTCTCCCGTATCAACCGTCTGCTACTCCAGGCGTGATGTGATTGTGATTGGCCCACTGCATGACAGTGGGCTTTTTTTTGGTTCTTCGCGGGATCTTGGGGAAGTGGAAGTTGACAGACAGGGTGCTGGTAAACTGGCTGTCTCCAA
>NZ_JAPCIY010000137.1:0-4097 GCF_027707645.1 Aeromonas sp. QDB30
CGATTGGATCGGACATACTGAGTACAGTGAAACCAGAATAGAGCAATTAGATCACATCTTTAATCTGATTGGTATTAGCCTCCAACTTTATGACAAACGACGCATCGACGACCACGCTGGCACCCACGGGAAACGATCCCATGGCCCCCCTTCAGCTCCCCTCCCCCCTGCACCGGATCCGGCATCCTCTGCTGGCAGCCCATGACGTCACGCTCTGGTGCAAGCGGGACGATCTGATCCACCCGACCCTCTCCGGCAACAAGTGGCGAAAGCTCAAATACCATCTGCAACAGGCACAGATGCTGGGCAAGGGCCACATCCTCTCCTTTGGCGGCGCCTACTCCAATCACATCCACGCCCTGGCCGCAGCAGGACTCAGACTGGGACTGCGCACCACGGGCATCATACGCGGTGAAGGGGATACCGTCAGCAATCCCACCCTGAAAGCGGCCAAAGGCTGGGGCATGGATCTCGTTTTTGTCGACCGCCAGGACTATCGCCGGCGCCAGGATCCCGAATGGCTTGCCCGGTTCGAGGATGACGACACCCTGCTGGTACCGGAAGGAGGCAGCAGCCCGCTGGCCATCCCCGGGGTGGCCGAGCTGGTCGACGAGGTGCCCTTCTCGCCGGATCTCTGGGTGCTACCCTGCGCCAGCGGCGGCACCCTGGCGGGGCTCATCGCGGGCAAGCGGGCGCAGGAGCAGATCCTGGCCATCGCGGTGCTCAAGGGGGCCGACTTCATCACCGGCGAGGTATGCCGGTTGCATCCGGCGGCGGCCACCATCCCGGGCTGGCGCATCGCGCTGGATCACCACGACGGCGGCTATGCCAGGTTCAGTCCGGCACTCTGGCAATGGGTGCAGGCATTCAGTGCCGAAACCGGCTTGCCGCTGGAACCCATCTACAGTGGCAAGGCGATGTGGGGGCTGTTTCGCGAACTGGCGGCAGGCCGCATTGCGCGCGGCAGCAAGATCATCTTCATCCACACCGGTGGCTTGCAGGGGCTGGCGGGCCTGCAGGAGCAGGGCCGCCTGTCACCCCGGCCGGGGCGCTAGTCAGGCAGGTTGAGGGGCTCGGGGTCGGCAAACCAGGGACCTTGACCGGCATGCACGCCCAGGTGTCGCAGCATCTTCCACTCGTCGCCACTCTCCACCCCCACCGCGATGACCCGGGCCTGGGTATTGGCACAGCCCCCCACCAGACTGCGTACCGCCATCTGGTTGACCTGGCGCAGGTGGATCTCCCGCACCAGGCTGGGGTGCAGCTTGAGGAAGTGGATCTCGAACTCCTTGATGTACTGGGTGCTCACCACGTCCTGGCCCGCATGATCGATGGCCAGCCTGCACCCCAGCATGCGCATCGCCCTAAGTGGTCGCTTGAGGGCCTCGTAGTGGCGGGTCACCTGGGACTCCGACAACTGCAGGATCAACCCCTCGTTGGTACTGCGCGGCAACTGGAACAGCTCGAAGAAGAGCTCGCGCTGGAACTCGCGGGTGAGCAGGTTCTGGGCGCACAGAGAGAGGCTGATAGGGCAGCTCGATGCCGGTCGCTGGCGCAGCAGTCGCAAGGCTCGGGCCACCACCAGTCTGTCCAGCGGCAGCAGCAGACCGGCCTTCTCCGCCATGGGCATGAAGACCCCCGCCTGCAGCTCCCGGCCCTGCTCGTCGTGAAGGCGGATGAGCAGCTCCTGCTGCAACACCACCTGATCCCGCTCCTGCTGCACAGGCTGGACGTAGAAGTCGATGCCCTGCTCCTCGATGCGACGGCTGATCAGGGTGCGCCAGCGCACCGTTCCCTTGCTGCTCGCCTCCTCGTTGAGGGATTTCTCGAACAGGAACCAGCCGCTGTGTCCTTGCAGGCGTGCGCTCTTGAGCGCCAGCTCTGCCTCTTCCTGCACCTTGAGCAGGGAATCCTGTGCCTGGTAGCAGACCGCACCGAGATAGACGGCGGTGTCGGCATTGACCGCTTCGGGCCAGTGCAGCCGCTGCAGACTCTTGAGCAACTGGCTGGCGCCGTCCACCATCTCGCTCTCTGACATGTTCGGCAGCAGCACGGCAAAGACCTGACCGGCATAGCGCGCCTGCAGGGCTCCGCTGTGCTTTCGCACGAAGGCGGCGATGGTGGCGCTCGCCTCCATCAGGAGTTCCTGGCTCGGGCGCCCGCTCAGCTCGGGATCCAGCTCCTCCACACCGGCCAGCTCGATCAGCAGCACACCGCCGCTGATCACGCTTGCTTCCATGATGGCGCTCTCCAGCCGGTTGTCGAAGAAGAGGCGGTTGCCGATGCCCGTTGTCTTGTCAACGAAGGCGTTGCTGCGGATGAAGTTGTCAAAGCGGCTGCGCTCCTTGCGGGCGTCGGCCAGCTCGGTCAGCAGATGGGTGAGGGCCTGACTGGCCGAAACAGGCCACTCTTCGGCAGGGTCATGGGCCAGCTTGGTCAGCTTGCCATCCAGGATCAGCTGGGCACGCTCCGCCAGCAGCTCGGCACCGCGCAACTGCAGACGCAGCCAGCGGATGGAGTACCAGAGCCCGAACACCACGATGAAGATACCCAGAGAGATGCCGAACATCGCCTTCATGGAGTACTCGAACTCCTTGAACGGCCTGTCCAGCTTGAAGTCGGCCCGCATCCCGGCCTGATTGGGGATCGCCTCGCTGTAGGCGATCAGCAGGCTCTCGTCCGTCTGCTGCTGCACATCGCGAAACCAGTAGACCCGCTGCTTGTCCTGACGGATCTCCAGCTCCACCACATGGGAGGCCCGCAACAGGGAGGGCAGCCAGCGGGCAAGGGCTTGCTGGTCATCGGTCACCCCCAGTTGCTTGTCGATGATCTCCACCAGGGAGTCGACACGGTTCTGCTGCAGCTCCATTCCCATCTGGCGAAAACTGAAGACCCCGCCGAGCATCACCATGGCCATGGCCGAGATCACGCACAGCGTAATAAAAGAGACGAGTTGAGTGGTCAGTTTCATGTGCCTTTCCGTAGCCGACAGCATCCATAGGGCATCATGGTATCAGCCCAGACCAAACGCCGCCTATGGATGAAGATCCCGCTTCTGCAAATAAGCGGGCGGATGCGTCATGCGGCGCCGTTGTGCGGGCCGCAAAAGAGGCATCAAGGGAGAGAACGAGGGGACACAGGCTGAGGAGCGGACAGAAAAATGGTCCCACAACGGGGACCAAAAGAAACACTCATATCAAAACTAACACTCTGTGCTACTGACAAAAATAGATACAGGAGTATTGAACACACGGTGAGTCAAACCGCACCGTTACTTTAGCCACTTCAGATAAGCTGGACAATTGTCATTTATGACAGGTCAGCGATTGAATCTTGTTCAGGTGTGTAGCCATATCCTTTATTTATCAATTAATTATCGTTTTTGTTCCAAGTGTGACCAACTTGGCTCAAATCGATGCAGCTAATGCTATGATGCTTGAGCCTCAATCGGGTTGTTTCATTTCAGGGAAGAAGGGGGCCCACCATGTCTGCACGATCTCCGTTATGGATTCCTCTGGGCCTCTTCTGTTTGCCCCCGCTGCTGATGCTGTTGCTCACCCCCCTGTTGAGCGACAAGCTGGCTCACCACCTGTTGCAGACAAAGGAAAGGGCTCTGCTCGACTACCAGCAGGAGCGCAACCAGCTCCTGGATCACGATGTCCCCGCTCAACTCGCCCACTTTGCCTTCGATTGCGGCCCCAAAGACATGGCGCTGCTGCGCTCACCCCAGTATTACAACCGCCATATTCGCCTGGCCGGCCTGCAGCTTGCCAACGGGAGCGGCTGCTCCACCCTGGGCCCCGCCCTGCCCCAGCTTGCCGACGCCGGCATACCGGTCTCCCCCGACTTTCATATATCCAGCACGGCCCCCATGTTCGATACCGAACGCGAAACCCTGGTCTATGCGAGACGCAACGGCAATCTGGCCTATTGGGTGCTCGACAGCAGCTGGAGCCATGAGCTGCTGCGCACCCCCTGCAACGACTGTTTCTACCTGGAGTTCAACCACAAGCACCCGACCATGTACAGGATCTTTAGCTACAACCAATTGAAATAGATAGAAAAAAGGCTTCGTTTGTGATCTGATTTAATCGCAA
>NZ_JAPCIY010000138.1:0-4001 GCF_027707645.1 Aeromonas sp. QDB30
GCGACGCAGCTTTTGGCTGCTGCGGGAGTGGCATTCTACTCAACCGCCTTCTCGAGTCAAGCCTTATTTTCAAAGGCATTTCGAGGCTACCGACCGGCTTGTTTGCGTTGCCGCTTACCCTGTCGATGGAGGCGCATTATAGAGACATAGATCACATTGGCAAGCCTTCATCGCAATAAAATTGCAAAAAAATGCAAATTCTTAGTTATTCATATCAAAACACAGCTTTTATACAGACTTACTCACAGGACAAGCCCGGAAAGGGCTCATTCTGCACCCTATTGCCTCCCGTTCCTCTCTGCCCGTCTCCTGTTCGAAGGGTTGCTGACCATATCAATCCATATATAAAGGAAGAGAATCGCAAAGTGACGCTCAGACCAGTCCTGCCTCAGCAACCCAGGCAGCGATCAGCTCGGCTGCCGCCATGGAGCGGCAACCCGATATGTTCTGCCCGGCCCAGAGTGGCGAGAAACCGCGGTCTCCCGCCTTTTCGGCTGCGGCACGCAACGGAGCCAATGCGCCGCTGGCATACGGGAAGTCTGGCGGCAG
The DNA here is from genome assembly GCF_027707645.1 of Aeromonas sp. QDB30. Lineage (NCBI taxonomy): Bacteria > Pseudomonadati > Pseudomonadota > Gammaproteobacteria > Aeromonadales > Aeromonadaceae > Aeromonas > Aeromonas sp. QDB30. Next base: position 550 of record NZ_JAPCIY010000138.1, read on the forward strand.
CGCCGAAAGGGGGCCGAGTTCCCGCATCAAGCGGTTGACTATCCCCCGCGCCGGACGGCCGCTGAACAGATTGGTCAGTGCGGTGTGTTGGCCATGCCTCCCCTTCAGCGCCGCACGGTGCAGGGGCGAGGTCGTCGCCTCGTGGCAACAGAGGAACGCCGTTCCCATCTGGACTGCGCTGGCCCCCAGTGTCAAGGCAACCTTGATCCCCTTGCCGTCGACTATGCCCCCGGCGGCGATGACAGGCAGATCCACTGCCGCCACTACCTGTGGTAGAAGGGTAAAGGTGCCCTGCTGCAAGCTGAGATCCTCACTCAGGAAGTGACCGCGATGGCCACCCGCCTCCAGCCCCTGGGCGATGACGGCATCGGCTCCGTGGTCAGCAAGCCACTGCGCTTCTGCCACCGTGGTGGCGCTGGCAAACACTTTTGCGCCTGTGGCTTTTACCTGGGCAAGCAATTCGGGCTCGGGCAAGCCGAAGTGGAAACTGACCACGGCAGGTTTGAACTCTGCAAGCAGGGCCGCATGCTCGTCATTGAAGGGGGCCCGAGAGGGGGCTCGCGACGGCGCAGCGGCATCCACCCCGAACTCGGCGTAATAGGGTAACAGTACCTGGCGCCAGCGCTGCTCCGCTGCCGGTTCCGGCTCGTGCTGCCGATGGCAAAAGAAGTTGATGTTGTATGGGCCCGGCCCGCTGGCGGCGAGGCGGCTCAGCTCCTGGCGCAGATCGGCACCACTCAGCATGGCGGCAGGCAGGGAGCCCAGTGCCCCCGCACTGGTCGCCGCCATCGCCAGGGCGCTGTCCTGCACGCCCGCCATGGGGGCCTGAATGACGGGATAGCGCATCCCCAGTTCGGCAAAGAGCGTCATATGATGGTTTCCTGTTTCTGATGGTGAGTCTGCCTGTGCGACAGAGGAGGGTTGAGTCGGCAGAGCGCACTTGACGTGCTGACACGTCGTCTGGCCATATCGCCTGTCCAGTTCCCGGCCAGACATCCTGCCTTGGCTTTCATCCATCAGGCTCCTTGAGGTTCATGGCACATCGGGCCCGCGAAGGGCCCGAACGTGAAGTGTCAGCGCACGCTGCGCAGCAGGAAGTCCGGCTGGCCACAGGAGCGGCGCTCCCGCTTCTGCATCTCGTCGGAGCAGGGGACGGCATCCGTTCCCTGCTTGTTGATGCAGATGTAGATCTCCCGCAGGAAGCGGCCCCCATCAGCGCAGGCCACCGTGATGTTATCGGGGGCCAGCCACTCGTTGGCGCTCGCCAGATCGGCCTTGAGCTGGAAGCTGTTTTTGCGCAGCGGCTCTTCCGGCGATTGATAGGCGGCCGGGATCTTCACCTTCTGGCGCAGATCGCTGGCCAGCTTATGGAAGGCCTGCTGGCTCAGGCCGGAGCAGGTGCCGTGCTTCTCCCATTCATGGCGATAGAGGAAGCGGCTGGGGTAGAGCCCGGCAAACTGCTGCTCCATGTCCGCATCCAGCCGCTCGCGGGTGCAGCTGGCGGGGTAGCCGCGCTGATACTGGGGCCAGAGACCATGCAGCACGAACCCCAGCTTGCGGGCACACTGCTCCCGATCCCCTGGCTTGATGGCGCAGTGCTCGGGCGACCAGGAGAGTGCCATGGCGTAATAGTCAAACTCCCCCGCATAGCCTTTGCCCTGGGCGGCGGAGATCCACAACAGCGACCCCACCAGCCATACCATGACCTGCTTCATCTCTCGTTCCCCCTCATCTCTTTGCACCCGGTGGCGCCCCATTTTGCGCCCTCATGCTCCCATAACAGGGAGTCAAAGAACAATCGCTCAAAATGGCCTTACTCACTGTGGGTCAGACCAGTAAAAGGTTTCCCCTGCCGGATCAGAGGCGTAAGCTGGCTCTCCGGCGGGCCTTCATGACGCGCCACGTTTCCCCGATTTCATCAGCAACAGGACGTAACATGATCCGCAAGAATCCCTCAGGTCACCTGCCCGTTATCGACGAATCCGCCTATATCGACAAGACCGCCATCATCTGTGGCAAGGTGATCATCAAGGAGAACGTGTTTGTCGGCCCCTATGCCGTGATCCGCGCAGACGAAGTGGACGAGAGCGGTGACATGGAACCCATCGTCATCGGCGCCAACTCCAACATTCAGGATGGCGTCGTCATCCACTCCAAATCCGGCGCTGCCGTCACCATCGGCGAGTTCAGCTCCATCGCCCACCGCAGCATCGTCCACGGGCCCTGCGAAGTGGGTAACCGGGTCTTCATCGGCTTCAACAGCGTGCTGTTCAACTGCCACATCGGCGAAGGGTCAGTGGTTCGCCACAACTCCGTGGTCGATGGCTGCGATATTCCCCCCGGCTTCTATGTCCCCTCCACCACCCGCATCAACCAGCAGAGCGATCTGGCGCAGATCCCGCGCGTCACCGTGGACGCCACCGAGTTCTCCGAGGATGTGGCTCACACCAACATCGACCTGGTCAGGGGTTACAAGGCGCTCTCCAACGAGTTTTGATCCGGTGAGCGGTTCACGACACACAACGGGCGCCACGACGCCCGTTGTCACAACTGTAAAGAGGGCGAAAAGAGGGTGTAAAGGTGGTTGAGCCGGGCGCACGCGTCGCGTTTGATGGGGGCGTTCCCATCAATGGAGTCATCATCATGTCACGCTATCCTGTCGCCCTTGCCCTGCTGCTGGGCACCACACTCCTTCATGCAGGCGAGATGCCGCCCCCGATGGGCGCCCGCCAGGGAGGTCCCATGACACCGCCCCCCTCCGTGCTCTATCACGCCAGCAAGCAGGGTGCGGATCCCCAGGCCCTGGTCCAGGCGCTGTCCAAAAACATTGATGCCGCCAAGCCGGATACCCGCTACGAGGTCACGGTCAGCGTGCGCGAACTGCCGCCCCAGCCACTCAAACCCCAGCCCGCCGGTGCACCGCTCAAGGGGCAGTGAGATGAGTCTGCACCGCCCTTCACTCTGGCTGCTTGCCATGGCCATCGCCCTGCCCGCCATGGCGGGTCCGGGGAACATGAGCAGACTGGGCGGATGGGAGAGCCCTGCCCCGCAGTACGGCCATGGGGCTGGCCCTGGCTTCGGCCACCGCGTCGACCGGCTGCCGGGAGAGGTGGAAACCTTGCTGCTGGCCGGGCTCACCTACTATGTGCTCGACGGCATCTTCTACCGCCGGCAGGAGAACCACTATGTGGTGGTCTCCCCACCTCCTCAGGTCCTGGTGGTGGCAGAGACAGGGCTCATCCCCCTGGATCTGGATGGCCGCCGCTATTACGTCAGGGAGGGTCACTACTACCTGCGAGAAATAGACGGGCGCTACACCGAGGTGCCGCCGCCAGCGGCGCTGCGCTGAATCGCACGGTGGAACAGATACGAGCAGGGTAAGTATTCACCGGAACAGTATTGACACAGGAAAAATGAGACGATCGTCTCTTGATCCCACTTTCCTGCTTGCT
>NZ_JAPCIY010000139.1:0-3927 GCF_027707645.1 Aeromonas sp. QDB30
CGCGAGCAGCTATCACCCAGTAATGGGAATCCCCCTCCTGTGACGCGAAGCGCTAAGGTGGGGGAGGATGTCAACTTGAGTCCCTGTCGCTTAGTACTGGTGTTGTCGGGTCTGACCGATATAATGTCGCCCCCAATCATGATGGATTCCGAGGTTTTTGCATGCGGCTCGACAAATTTCTTTGCGATTGCTCCGATTTGACCCGTTCCCAGGCGGGCAAGCTGATCCGTCAGGGGGAAGTGCTGGTAGACGGCGTGCTGGTCAAGCAGCCCGCCTTTCACATCAATGAGCAACACCAGATCGAGTTTGACGGTGTGACCTTGACCCTGAACCTGCAGAATCGCTACTTCATGCTGCACAAGCCGGAAGGATATGTCTGCTCCAACGAGGACCCGGATCACGCCACCGTGTTCCACCTGCTCGACGAGCCGGCCATGGGCAAACTGCACGTGGTGGGGCGCCTCGATCTCGATACCACCGGGCTGGTGCTGATCACCGATGACGGCCAGTGGTCCCATCGCATCACGTCGCCCCGGCACGAGTGTGCGAAGACCTACCACGTCTGGCTGGCTGATCCCGTGAGTGAAGAGGCCATCTCGCTCTTTGCCGACGGTATCTACCTGCGCAACGAGAACGACAAGACCCGCCCTGCGGAGCTGGAAATCCTGGACGATCGGGAAGCACGCCTGACCATCCACGAGGGCAAGTATCACCAGGTGAAGCGGATGTTCGCCGCCATCGGCAACAAGGTGGTCGGGCTGCATCGGGAACGCATTGGCGATCTGGCTCTGGACGATGAGCTGGCACCGGGGGAATACCGGGAGCTGACCGAAGAGGAAGTGGCTCTGTTCTAGGGACGCGATCGCCTCTCTCCCTGTCCGGCAAGGGTGAGCATCGGCGGCTCAGAGCCGCCGATGGGCGTGTTGGTCCTTCCAGGAGGATAGACGGGGCTCAGTTCCCCATTCCCAGCACCAGGGCCGTGCCCAGGGTGGCCAGCAGGGCTCCGGCCCAGGCGGGGAGCGAGGGACGCATCCCCGAGTGCCACCACAGCAAGGGCAGCAGAATGACCGGTGTGGTGGAAGACAAGATGGCCACCATGCCCACATCTCCCTGACGCAGGGCCACCAGGATCAGGGTCATTCCCAGCGTCATCGCCAGAAATCCGTTGATGCCTATCATGCCGAGCACCTGCCGGTTGATTGGGTTGTGCGGCATGGCGAGCGGCAGGCGCAGTGCCCGCAAGACGCAGTGTGCCAAGAGTGCGCTGCCCATGCGCACGCCGGAAGCGCTCACCGCGTCCACGGTGCCGCTCATCATCACCGGCTTGGCGATGATGGCTCCGAGGCTCTGGCACAGGGCTGCGGTGAGGCCAAGGGCTATGCCGACCACGAGGCGGCCGCGCACCTGCTCCCATTCGTTCTGCAGGTTGTCGCCACGACGACCAAACAGGATGGCGAGCATGACCCCGGCCAGGACCAGCAAGGCGCCTGGCAGGCGCCAACCATCGAGCCGCTCGCCAAAGAGCCAGAGCCCAAGCAGGGCGGAGAAGAGGGCGTGGCAGGAGAAGAGCAGACCGCTGCGCCTGGGGCCGAGTCGGTTCATGCAGGCAAAGAGGGCAGTATCGCCGACGAAGATGCCGATGAGGCCGGAGAGGGCCAGCAGGGGAAGGGCGCTCTCGGTGAGGGTCTGCCAGCCTCCCGTCACCAGACTTGCGCTGGCCAGCATCAGGCTGACCAGGAACATCCGCCAGCGGCTGTAGGCAAAGGCCCCCAGATGGCGAGCCGGTTTGACGGAGATGAGGGCGGCGATCGCCCATAAACTGGCGGCAGCCAGCGCCAACCATTCGTAACCCATAAAGACCCCTGAAACGGTAGACGACAACCGGACCTACAGGCGACATATCACCCCGGGCCGATTGCCAACGAGGCAGGGGAGTGCGCCTTCTGGCGATTGCGCCCACCCGTGGCGGCCGTGTCGTCATAAAACCTTGAAAAAAATAGCCCGAAAGACTCCCTCTATCGGGCAGGCCCGATACAATACGGGTCGTCTTCGGGGATAACAAGCGCGGCATGATGCATTCGGTTCCAGGCGCGCCGCCGGCCTTCCCCCCATTGCAGTCAAAAGAATTGAACGAGGTTGATGTCATGTTTTACCGTTTCGCCGCCAGGCCAGCCCGCCGCTGGCTCTCTCCCTTGCTGTTCGGGTTGATGGCGGTGCCGCCGCTTCAGGCCACTACCGTGGTGCAGCAGCCCGTGCTGTCGGACAGGCAGACCCTGGTCAAGGGCAATGGCGCCGAACCCGAGTCCCTCGATCCGGCCCTGATCCGCTCCGGTTTCCCGGGGGAGGTGGTGCTGGTGGACCTGTTCGAGGGGCTGGTGAGCGAGGATGGTCAGGGCAAGATAGTGCCCGCCCAGGCCCAGCGCTGGGAGACCAGCGAGGATGGGCTGGTGTGGCGCTTCTTCCTGCGTCCCCAGCTCAAATGGTCCAACGGCGAGCCCCTCACCGCCCGGGATTTCGTCTACGCCTGGCGGCGGCTGCTGAACCCGGCGCAGGCTTCCCCCTCCGCCGGCCTGCTGCTGGCGACCGGCATCAACAATGCCCAGTCCATCTATGCCGGGGCGCTCGACCTCGATGCCCTGGGGGTGGAGGCAGAAAGCGACCAGATCCTGAAAGTGACCCTGGAGCGCCCCATTCCCTATTTCCTGCAACTGGTCAGCCAGCGCCCCTTCGTGCCGGTCAACGAGCGGGTCATCGCCCAGTTTGGCAAGCAGTGGACCCAGCCAGGCAAGATGGTGAGCAATGGCCCCTACAAGCTGGCGAGCTGGGTGGTGAACGAGCGCATCGAAGCCGAACGCAACCCCCAGTACTGGGATGACGCCCATACCCGGATCCAGCGGGTGACCTACCTGCCGCTCGCTTCCCAGCATGGGGAGCGGCTGCGTTACGAAGCGGGGGAGATCCAGCTTACCAACAAGGTGGCGCTGGAGTACTACCAGAAGACCATGCAGGAGGCACCGGAGCGGATCTGGGGTCTGCCGCTGCTTGGCACCTATCTTTACACTTTCAATCTCAATCGCCCCGAGTTGCAGGATGTGCGGGTGCGCCAGGCGCTCTCCATGGCCATCGATCGCCACCTGCTGACCGAGAAGGTGAGCGGCCAGGGGGAGCGCTCTGCCTGGTCACTGCTGCCCGCCATGCCGGGTTATGACGAGCTGGATATCCCCCTCTCCCGGGAAGACCAGCCGACCCGGTTGGCCCGGGCCGCCGCACTGTTGGCCCAGGCGGGCTACAACAGCGCCCATCCCCTCAGGCTGACGCTGACCTACAACACGTCGGAGAACCACAAGAAGCTGGCCCTGGCGGTGGCGGCCATGTGGAAACCGCTGGGGGTCGAAGTCTCCCTCAACAACATGGAGTGGAATGCCTATCAGGTGGCCAAGGACAGTGGTGATTTCATGCTGGCTCGTTCATTTTTGTTTGGTGATTATGTCGAGCCGTCGTCCATGCTTGGCAGTTTCCGCTGCCAGGATCCCCAGAACGAGAGCGGCTACTGCAACCCCACCTTCGATGGTCTGCTGCAACAGGCCTCCGAGACCCTGGATGCCAACGCCCGGTCCGGGATCTATCATCAGGCCGAGCAACTGCTGATGGAGGAAGTGCCCGTCATCCCCGTCTATCACTACAACCAGATGCGACTGGTGGACCCGGCACTGCGCGGCTTGCCGAGCCGCAATCTCAAGGGCGCCATCGCCACCAAGGATCTCTATTTCAGCCAGCCATGAGGAGTGTGGAATGAAGATTGCCATCTTAAATGCGAAATGGGACTCCCTCCGACGTAGGTGGGAGGGGTATTTCGCCGGGGCGTCAGCCCCGCTGGTTTTGAATGTATTGCTTGATCACCTCCAACGGTGCTCCGCCGCAAGAGCC
>NZ_JAPCIY010000140.1:0-3473 GCF_027707645.1 Aeromonas sp. QDB30
GCAGAGAAAATCCAAGCAAAACAACACGTTAGACGGTATTATTAATTCGCTTGCCGCTTAAGGTTCTGTACATGAGTCGATCTTACGAAGTAAACGCAGTTTAGATACACCGATGGCGTCATGGCGCCAATCAGACAGTCCCGATAGATAAAGGTTGACGTAGAAGATTGCGGGCCTGGCACCCGATACCGCCCCCCTAGGCTGAGCGCGTAGCCATTGCATCCAGAGAAGAGCCGCAGGATCAGGAAGAACATAGCGACACAGCTGCCCCTTGTACTCAAACTCAAGATAAACCAGCCCTTCGGCGTAGAGCAATGGGGGAGCAGCAGCCAGAACGTGTATTGCCTGCTCCAAGGTCTCGACTCTGGCAAGGAAAAAGAGATAAAGCAGCAATCTGCCACGGAGATGGTCATTTGAGGGAAGCGAGCTAGGCCGATTCACTTCTCTCTGCAAGATGTCACATAATTTGGCGGCAGCATTTCCCAGAAGCAGGGTGTCAGGTCGTAAGATAGGCTTATCACGACGGATCCGGATGATCGCAGGGACCTTTGCCGATGTGAAACCACACATCTTTTGCCCATGCACCAAAATAGCATCGAGGATCTGCAGCTCAAGCGTTTGGACCTCTGGATCCGTTCTGAACTTAGCCACTACGCGTTTTAAAAAACCAGGCTCAAAATGAGTTGTCGATTGATTGAACTGTATCGTCTTGAACAAGCTCTTTAGGACATAGCTAAATTCTTCTGTTACCCGTTCTGCAAGTGGCGACTTATCCAGTTGTTGCGCAATAAGAAAGCATAACTCATCACGCTGTTCACTCTCATACAGATCCGTCAGGAAATCGACGATGGTATGGCTTGCCATCCGACCTCCGATAACATCTCATCCAAAATAGGAGCCAGATAACGGCTGGCCTCTACATGACTTAATGCCGAGTAGTATCCCAAAGGTGTCTGCCCGGTCATCCAATGCCCCATCTGCCAATCGATCAACTCTGGCTCCACCTGCCGCTTGATCAACTGGCTCTTCATCCAATGGCGACCCGCATTAGAAGGCAGCCTCAGTTCCTCAGGAAGAAAGCTCGTCAGCGCTTTGGGAAATAGATTCACCGCATGCCATTGTCGATTGACCTGCTTGAAATGAAATAAGGGCCCCAGTTCACGCCGAGAGTTGCGAACAGACTGATACCACACAGAGGAGTCAGAAAGCCCTAACGCCAATAACACCTCATCCGCCTTGAGTAGCTGGTCAATAGTGTTAGCTAAGGCCGGCTCGATGCAACGCAGTAGCTCGGCAAGTGCGGCTAGGTGGGCAGCATAGAAGCACAGTTGTTTTTCCAACAATTCCGGCATGCAGACCAAACGGGCATGAGTAAAGTCGCTGTCGTCCTTGTCACTGATCCCTAACAAACGATACGCCTGTAAATGCAACGACAAGGATGGCAGCGGGTTATATACAGCCCGATAGCCAGTCGAAAACATCAACAAATATGTTGTATAGGCCACATATGCATTGTGATAACGGATGATGTCCTCAAGCGGAAACGTCAAGAACGGCTGAGACTGATCCACCCATCCAAGAAGATGCCGAACCAATGCTCTACATGTGTCCTGGGAGGGAGTAAATGTTGATCCAACCACCATTGGCTCATGCCAATACCGCACCTCAAAGAGAGTTGGACAATCAATTGTCGGATCTGCTGCCCGTATGTATTGAGAGATCTCCAGCCATAACCTGTGCAGCGTTCCAACTCGCTGCTCATCCTCGAGACAGGCATAACTCCTAGATACACGAGTGCGACTCAGCGCAAGCTGATAGCTGAAGTCGAGCACAACCGGGTCGACCGTGCCCATAGCGAAACAAAAGCGGTCTAAGAAGGAAGAAATTTTATCGAGGCTGATCCTGCTTCCACGTTGCAGATGATCAGAATATTTCTTTAAACGCTTTGCCAGCAGTTCGGCTGTCAAGGTATCCGGCAATAAGGGGGCAAGCCCCCCATTGTAGTGCCCAGACAGCAACGAGATGAAGAATCGTGGACAGGCAGTGAACACATGATCAGCTGTGACTATCAGACCACGCCTTTGATCATCTAGCCCGCGTTTTGCGGAATAGGAAACAGGGAAGCTCCACCAACCATTTCCTTCTGGATCCAGGTAGAGACCAGATGTCACATCATGCAAATCATCAAATACATACAGTTGAGCCAACTCCCCAAGGGGTTTACCCAACAGCAACATGGCCCAAAATGCTAACGTGGTGGCATGCTGGCTACTCTGTAGAAATCGGATGAAACGTGCCAGGTCACCAGCTTTAAGCAGCTCTGTATTTTGCAGACAGACATTCTGCCCTCGACGCACTTTATTGGTGACATCGATATTTTTCTTCCGATTCAGCGCCCGGTCAAACACCCTCTCAATATCTGGGATCTCCTTTGTATCCCGCTCTTCAGTAAACTGACCTTCGACTTCTATAAATGTCTGCAGCGGAAAAAAATCATCCGTCTCAACACCCTCTGGATCCAGCACGTCTAGCAGACTCGGCAGCAGTTCTTGCAAAGCGCCGTCACATCCTTGAACAACGGACTTCTGAGTACGATTGAAACGTCTGGCTATCATTTTGTTATAGCGATGGATCCGGTTACCCCTTCGACCTCCCCCCCAGTCACCAAGAAAAAAATGCACCAGACTTCGCATATAATTGCTGTTTTTTTGTTCAATTTTATTGTTTTCATCTTTGCAGTAACTTTCTATCCGCAACGCAAGCCTCTTGATACACGAGAGATCATCCAAGGTTAAATGTGCCACTAATCCTTGAAAATCTTGGTTCCTAGCATCAAAAACCAAACGGCCAGCGGCACAAACCTGCTGCTCTCGTGTTTGGCTGTTTGTGCTGAATGCGGGATCGGTCAGTTCAACCAATGTCTTATAGTAATGCTCAATGAAAATGAGCTGCACGGACCTAGCTTTGGTGTCTTTACTGTATTGAGCAAGACGAAATAACCAAGCATAGAAGGGGGCGAATTCACACCAACCACTACCCATTTTATGATCCATAAAGAGCGGAACTTGCTTGGGATCCGCGAGCGAGATCTGAAAACCCAAACCGGGTAAAAACCAAGAAGGCAATTCAAAGACTCGCTCGAGCCAAATTCTTGCGGTGGTGTCCTGTGAAAAATCATTCAACGCCCGTAGTACACGACCCAGCCCACGCATATTGGCAGGAGTCTGTATCCTTTCCAGCCAAGGGAGCAGTACTTCTTCGATTTCAAACTCCTCAAGTTCAAAACCGTTCTGACTAGCGTACCGGCTAAAATGCTGGACCAAGTCTGATAACAGCTCCCAGCCTGACATCACTTATCACCCTGCCTGGTCGGGATAAATGTTTTGCTACTGATCTCTCATGTACAGGATCTTTAGCTACAACCAATTGAAATAGATAGAAAAAAGGCTTCGTTTGTGATCTGATTTAATCGC
>NZ_JAPCIY010000141.1:0-3352 GCF_027707645.1 Aeromonas sp. QDB30
CTGATGCTCTCGGAGACTGCGCTACAGGATCAGATCACCGAGATGACAGATAGTTCCCCGATTTGAGCAACAAGACCGCACAGTGAGGGAAACATGAGCCTGTTGGAAGCCCTGACCATGACCTCGGGTCTGGTCTATCTGGTTCTGTTGTTGTGGCAGGGCCGCAGCGGTTGGGGCTGGACGCTCTCTCTGCTGTTGGCCGCCGCGCTCTGGCTGCTGGTGGCGGATTCGGTACTCTGGCTCGCACTGGGGCTGGTGGCCACGACTCTGGCGCTCTGGCTGCACTATCGCCCCCTACTCATGCTGGCCCACATAGACAGTCAACGTCTCAGAACGGCCACCAGGCAGCTATTGCTGCTGTGTTGGGTGTTGGTGGCGGTTCAATATGTTGTTCATATCGGACAGTTGGGGCTGGGGATGACCCCCTGGCTGGTACGCCCTGACGTGGTGGACGGTTTCCTGCCCATCGCTGGTGGTCTCGGGCTGCGGGCCTGGCTCGGGCAGGGGCTGACGGACCCCCACCACCCGGCGGCCACCGTCACCGTGCTGGTGCTCTCCCTGTCGGCCCTGCTGCTGGGTCGGGCGTTTTGTGCCTGGTTCTGCCCGCTCGGGCTGGTGGGGGAGTGGCTGCACGGCCTGCGCTCGCGCCTGTTGCCGGGGGAGTGGACCCCGCCGCGCTGGCTCGATGCCGTGTTGCGCGGCCAGAAGTTTCTGGTGCTCGGCTTTCTGCTCTTCATCATATTGCTGGCGGTACCCGCCGCCGCCCTGCCCGGCTACCTCGCCAGCCCCTACCATCAGGCGGCGGACATGAAGATGGGGGCCTTCTTCTTCAACCTGACCCTGATCTCGGGCCTGTGCCTTGGCTGGGTGCTGCTGCTCACCGCCACCTTCCGGCAAGGGTTCTGTCGCTACCTCTGTCCCTATGGCGCCTGGATGGCCCTGCTCGGCCTGCTGACCCCGCTGCGCATTCGCCGTGACCCGGCCCGCTGCCTGCGAAGCGCGGGCCACGACTGCGACAAGTGCAGCCGGGTTTGCCCCTCGCGCATCCAGGTGCACCAGCTCATCGCGGTGCGCAGTCTCGAGTGCACCAGCTGCCAGAGCTGCGTGGCCGCCTGCCCCAAGCGGGCCGATGCCCTGCATCTTGGCACGCAAGGGCAGCGACTCGCCCCCCGCCAACTGCTGGGGCTGCTCTGTCTGTTGCTGCTGGTGTTGCCGCTGCTCTCCTATGGCTTGCTGGATCTCTGGGTCAGCCAGACACCGATCCCTGACCGCTACGAGCTGTTGCAGCGGCTGCCCTGGCTGAGCCACTGAGGGGGGAAAGGGCAAAAGGTGGATGATGGGGGGATCTTTCGGATTGGCGATAATAAGCTGTATAAAAATCCCCCGTCAAATTGTTAGCGCCATCCCACTTTGCTCATATTGCAATTGATCATATAGCGCTCCCCACCATAATGGGTGCTGTTATTTGGCGTTGTTAATATCAATTGGATGAGCAACAACATGAATATCAAGGTCAGCTATCCCAAGTGGTTTACCCTGGACCATAAGATCGCGTTCTTCTTCCCGCTGTAATTCCCCGCGGCGGCGCGGCATGCCTGCCATGCCACGAGCCCGCCTCCATTCCTGAACTGAAATAGCTGCACCTATCTTCGCCTGTTTATTCTGGCGAGGCGATGTCGTGCACCCATTTCACAATATTTCCCACCTGCCGGACATTCTATTTTCGGCGGGGGAAGAGACTCATTTTGAATATTTAAATCTGGGGTGTTTATATTATGGAAAACTTCAAGCATCTGCCCGAACCCTTCCGTATTCGTGTCATCGAGCCGGTCAAGCGCACCACCCGTGCCTATCGGGAAGAGGCCATTGTCCGGGCGGGCATGAACCCCTTCCTGCTGGACAGCGAAGACGTCTTCATCGACCTGCTGACCGACAGTGGCACCGGCGCCATCACCCAGGACATGCAGGCCGCCATGCTGCGCGGTGACGAGGCCTACAGCGGCAGCCGCAGCTACTATGCCCTGCAACAGGCGGTGCAGGAGATCTTCGGCTACTCCCTGACCATCCCCACTCATCAGGGGCGCGGCGCCGAGCAGATTTACATCCCCGTGCTCATCAAGAAGCGGGAGCAGGAGAAGGGGCTGGATCGCAAGAAGATGGTGGCCCTCTCCAACTACTTCTTCGACACCACCCAGGGCCACACCCAGATCAACTGCTGCGTGGCGAAGAACGTCTACACCAGGGAGGCGTTCGATACCTCGGTCACCGCCGACTTCAAAGGCAACTTCGATCTGGTGAAGCTGGAAGAGGCCATCCTGGAGGCGGGCCCCGCCAACGTGCCCTACATCGTCAGCACCATCACCTGCAACTCCGCCGGGGGGCAGCCGGTCTCCATTGCCAACCTGAAGGCGGTGTACGAGATCGCCAGAAAGTACGACATCCCCGTTATCATGGACTCCGCCCGCTTCGCCGAGAACGCCTACTTCATCCAGCAGCGGGAGCCCGGCTACGCGAACTGGACCATCGAGGAGATCACCAGGGAGTCCTACAAGTACGCCGACGGCCTCGCCATGTCGGCGAAGAAGGATGCCATGGTGCAGATGGGGGGGCTGCTGTGCTTCAAGGATGACAGCATGCTGGACGTCTACACCGAGTGCCGCACCCTGTGCGTGGTGCAGGAGGGCTTCCCGACCTATGGCGGCCTGGAAGGGGGCGCCATGGAGCGCCTGGCGGTGGGCCTGCGGGACGGCATGCGCCAGGACTGGCTGGCCTATCGCATCGGCCAGGTGCAGTACCTGGTGGACGGGCTGGAGGCCATCGGCGTGGTGTGCCAGCAGGCGGGGGGCCATGCGGCCTTCGTGGATGCGGGCAAGCTGCTGCCCCACATCCCGGCGGATCAGTTCCCGGCCCACGCCCTGGCCTGCGAGCTCTACAAGGTCGCCGGCATCCGCGCGGTGGAGATAGGTTCCCTGCTGCTGGGGCGCGACCCCGCCACCGGCAAGCAGCACCCCTGCCCGGCGGAGCTGCTGCGCCTGACCATCCCCCGTGCCACCTATACCCAGACCCACATGGACTTTGTCATCGAGGCCTTCGGCGAGGTGAAGAAGAACGCCCACCGGGTGAAGGGGCTGGACTTCATTTACGAGCCGGCCGTGCTGCGCCACTTCACCGCCAGACTGAAAGAGGTCGAGCATAACGACCCGTCAGCCGGCAAGACGCAGAAAAAATTGATAGAAGCATAACGAGTCAGGGGCACAGATTTTTCTGTGCCCTTTTTTTTGGTTCTTCGCGGGATCCTGGGAAAGTGGAAGTTGACAGACAGGGTGCTGGTAAACTGGTTGTCGCCAAACAC
>NZ_JAPCIY010000142.1:0-3341 GCF_027707645.1 Aeromonas sp. QDB30
ACCAGCGGGGCTGACGCCCCGGCGAAATTCCCCTCCCACCTACGTCGGAGGGAGTCCCCTTTCGCATTTAAGATGGTTGATGAGTCTCTCGGTCTGCGCCCTTCTGATGGCCTGCGGCGGTGACAAGACCACCGGCAAGGCCTGTCTCGGGTCAAACAACGACACCCTGGTGGAGGGGATGCAGGACAAATGCAAGGCGGGGGACATTGTCGCCACCAAGCACCCGGCCTATTTCTGCGATTTCAACTACGCGGTCACCTTCAACAGCTACAACTCCGCTATTTGCGTCTACTCCGGCGGTCTGAAACCGGAGAGAACCACGTAAAAATCATAACTGGCGACCCATTTGCCACGTCTGACACGAAGAGGGCGGCAGGATATGTGGTCAATGCCCGGGCGGCGGTGCCGCGCAGGCCATCCGGGGGCGGCTTCGCCCCTATTTCACCCGCATCAGACGGTGATGCTGCCCGGCGCACTCGAGCTGGAGCACCTGGGATCGGGCCATGGCTTCCACCCTGGCCAGCATCTCGGCGCTGTAGCCCTTGCGACGCATCCATTGCAAGGGCTCCTCGAAGCCCCCTTCGTTGACCACGAAGGTATCTGTGTAGGACTCCTTGACGATGCTGACCACCCAGATGCGCTGCTGAAACTCGCAGAGTCCGGCCACCAGGGTGGCCGCCCGCCCGGCCAGGGCGCGCACACGGCGGACAAGAAGATGAACCATGGTATGGGCTCCGAACTGATAAAAGGGAAAACAGACTGGCACCCGGGTGGACGCGCCACCCTGTGCCCTCTCAACCCGCCCCGCTCCTATCGCGGGGCAGACACCTGACTGGAAGGAGGCGGGTTCCCGCCCTCCCCTGCGGCCCGGCGCTGGCGCTTGACCGCATACATGCTCGCATCGCCCGGTTCAGCGCCTCCTCGACGCTGACCTCGGCCGGCATCACGGCCACCGCCCCCACGCTGGCACCGGGATAGTGGATCACCTTGTCCCCCACCGGCAGTGACAGCACGCTGTGCTCGAACAGGCGCTGGCGAAACGCTGACACCGCCCCATCCAGCGTGTCGGAGGCCGGGAAAGGCCCCATGCCCACGGCCACGAACTCGTCCCCCCCAAAACGGGCCAGCAGATCGCCGCCACGCAGGGTCTCCCCCAGTTGCCGCGCCATGGCGGTGAGCAGCCTGTCCCCCGCCTCGTGGCCATACTCGTCGTTGATGGCCTTGAAGCCATCGAGATCCACAAAGGCGATGAGCACCGGATGCCCCGCCCTCTCCGACAGGGAGAACAAGCGGGTGAGTTCGAGCATCAGGGCGCGGCGGTTGGGGAGCCCGGTGAGGGGATCGGAGAGGGCCAAGCGCGAGAGCTCGTCGTTGGCCTGCTGCAATTGCCGCAGCAGTTGCTCCCGCTCCACCTGTTCGGCAATCAAGTGCGCGAAGAAGGCGATGAGCTGCTGCGCCCCCGCCACCGCGGGTTTTTGTTCGGTACTGGCACCGCACAGGGTGCCATAGAGGGAGCCGGTCGAGGTGCGAACCGGGCTGCTCAGATAGGAGCGAATGCCGAGCTCGCTGGCCGCCTGGGAGTCCCCCCACAGAGCGGCGACGTCATCGGTGTAACCAATCTCTTCGTCGATGGCACGGCGACACAGGGTATCGCTCCACTCCACCGTCATCCCCTCGGGGATCTGCAGCCCGGCCACATTGCGGGCATAACGGACATGCTGGGTGCTTTGCCCGAGGTCAATCTCGGTGAGATAGGTCGACTCCAGCCCGGTCACCGACGCCAGCATCTCCAGCAAGGGGCGGGTCAGGCTCTCCAGATCCCGCGCGTTTATCATCTGCTCCGAGAGCGCCAGCAAAATTTTATCCATGCCTACCTCCACTACTGCGTGCATCTGATGGGCGACTACCTTAGCCAACTCGGGGCGGGCCCGACAAGCGGCAGACCGCGATTGACCGGGGGAAAGATCGATTTGTTCACATTTTGGCATAACCGGCCCCCAAGCGGCGTCGCCATGCGAAACACAGGGGCACAACTCTGCCCTCGCCCCTGGGTGCCGGGTCGATTCCCGCCGCGTATTCGCCCACGGTCACCATCCCCTCTCCCCTTGAGGGAGAGGGTCAGGGTGAGGGGTCGGTAACATCATTGCATGGCGAATGCCGCCCCACGCCTCAATGGCACGGCTTCGCCGTGCAGGACACGAGGACGCGGCCCTCGACGGGGTTTCGCCCGCCAACCTCGGAGACTTCGGCTTGATCCCCTCTCCCCTTGGGGGAGAGGGTTAGGGTGAGGGGTGGGTAACGGCATTGCCTGATGCAATGCCGCCCCACGCCTGAATGGCACGGCTTCGCCGCGCAGGACGCGAGGACTCCGTCCTCGACAGGGTTCCGCCCGCCAGCCTCGGCGACTTCGGTTTGATCCCCTCTTCCCTTGGGGGAGAGGGTCAGGGTGAGGGGTGGGTAACGGCATTGCCTGGCGAATGCTGCCCCACGCCTCAATGGCACGGCTTCGCCGCGCAGGACGCGAGGACTCCGTCCTCTATGGGGTTTCGGCTTTGTCCCCTCTCCCCTTGCGGGAGAGGGCTAGGGTGAGGGGTCGGTAACGTCATTGCCTGGTGCAATGTCGTACCACGTGTGAATGGCATGGCTTCGCCATGCAGGACGCGAGGGCGCTGCCCTCGACGGAATTTCGCCCGCCAGCCTCAGCGACTTCGGTTTGCTCCCCTCTCCCCTTGGGGGAGAGGGTCAGGGTGAGGGGTGGGTAACGTCATTGCCTGGCGAATGCCGCCCCACGCCTCAATGGCACGGCTTCGCCGCGCAGGACGCGAGGACTCCGTCCTCGACGGGGTTTCGCTACCGCTGCGCGGCTGGGCGAGTGACTTTGGAAAGACCCAAAGTCACCAAAGGTCTTCTCCCCCGCTTGTTCGCCCTCCTGCGTCGGGTTCCCTCGGTTCACCCGTTTGTCCCACGGCACGCGCCGATGGGCCTTCCCTGGCCCAGCGGCGCTCGCTCGGCGTCCTGCCTCGCGGCCTGGACAAACGGGCTCACCTCAGCGAACAACAGGGGGCAACACCCAACCCGAGGCACCGACGCCGGTTAACAGGCGTAGGGTGCACCAAGCGCAGCGCATTGCACCTCGGTAACCGTATCCAGCCTGTTCGGAGCACAGATCGGGCGGGTTGTTATCTCACAGCCCCCCCCCTCGCCCACCCCGTGACGAGAGCAGATTGTCGCACCTATGCAACAGACCTCATCAAGGGAAGGTGTGAACAAGTCCCTGATATGAGATCATGTTTGTCATCTGGAGCCATGGAACAGGGTTCATCATGAGTCATCAACTTACC
>NZ_JAPCIY010000143.1:0-3201 GCF_027707645.1 Aeromonas sp. QDB30
AATGTGGCGTTGGAGCCGATTTCAAAAAAAGTGGCGCAATACCGTTAGGGCAAGTACGTCGATTTAACGGCGCTTACGGCAGGAAGTGCGCTATTGCAGCGAACGCTGCCGTCGTCGGAAGGAGCACCCCTGATGGAGCTGCGCCTCATTCTCGGGGATCAACTGAACGCGGGTCACAGTTGGTTTCGCACGCAGGATGCCGCTGTCTGCTACCTGATGGCGGAGCTGCGCCAGGAGACGGACTACTGCCGCCACCATCGCCAGAAGGTGCTCGCCTTCTTTGCCGCCATGCGCGCCTTCGCCGCCGCCCTCACCAAGGCGGGCCACCGGGTCTGCTACCTGACTCTCGATGAGAGCGCCCCCTGGCCCGATTTGCCGAGCTTGCTGGCGGCCCAGCTCGAAGCGTATCAGGCCGAGCGCTTCGCCTGGCAGAGCCCGGACGAGTGGCGCCTTGCAAGCCAGCTGGCGCACTGGGCGGCAGGCCTGGCCATCCCGACCGCTGAGGTGGACAGCGAACATTTTCTCACCCCCCGCGATGGCTGGCGACGCTACCCCCACAGCCGGATGGAGTTCTTCTACCGCGCCCTGCGAAAGCAGTACCGGGTGTTGCTCGATGAACGCGGCCAGCCCCTTGGGGGGCGCTGGAACTTCGATGCCGAGAATCGCGCCAAATTGCCGGCGAGCCAACCCATCCCGGCGCCCCTCACCTTTGCCAACGAGGTGAGCGACATCGATGCCATGCTGACCCGCCACGGCGTCGCCACCATTGGCAGTGCCGATGCCGACGCCCTGCCCTGGCCCGTCACCCGGCGCCAGAGCCGCGCACTGCTTGAACACTTCCTTGCACACTGCCTGCCCCACTTCGGCCGCTATCAGGACGCCCTGAGCGAGCGGGGCTGGAGCCTGTTCCACAGCCGCTTGTCGTTTTCCATGAACAGCAAGATGCTCCATCCCCTCGAGGTGATCCGCACCGCGCAAGCTCACTGGCAGGCCAATCAGGCCACCATTTCCCTGGCGCAGGTGGAGGGGTTCATCCGCCAGATCCTCGGCTGGCGCGAGTTTGTCCGCGCCCTCTACTGGGAAAAGATGCCCGAGTATCGGCGCACCAACTTTCTCGGGGCCGAGCGACCCCTGCCCGGTTTTTTCTGGAATGGAGAAACCAGCATGGCCTGCGTGCGTCACGCCATTCGACAGTCTCTGGAGCACGCCTATGCCCACCATATCCAGCGGCTGATGGTGACCGGCAACTTCGCCCTGCTGGCGGGGATCCACCCTGACGAGGTGGATGCCTGGTATCTGGGCATCTATGTGGACGCCATCGAGTGGGTGGAGCTGCCCAACACCCGCGGCATGAGCCAGTTTGCCGATGGCGGCCTGATGGGCAGCAAGCCCTACGCCAGCAGCGGCGCCTATCTCGAGCGGATGGGTCACTACTGCAAGGGGTGTCACTATCAGGTGAAGGCCCGCAGCGGGCCGGACAGCTGCCCCTTCAACAGCCTCTATTGGCACTTTCTCTGGCGCAACCGGGACAAACTTGGCAACAACCCTCGCCTCGCCCTGCCTTATGCCAACTGGGATGGCCAAACCACAGAACAGCAGCAAGCCATCCTGACGACGGCAGAGCATCATCTGCTCCACCTGGAGCGGCTCTGAATCGACCAGATTTCATGCCAGAAAGTGAGCAAATGACAACATTGAGAGCCAGTTAACAAAATGTGAATAGCGATAACCACCAATGACATCGACACCAGTTGAATATCCTGTGGCGGCTGATTAAGGTGGAGGCCCCAGTCAAGGAGAGACAAGATGGACATAGTGGTACTCGGTGGTGGCGTGGTCGGTGTGACCAGCGCCTGGTATCTGGCCAAGGCCGGTCACAAAGTGACCCTGCTGGAGCGGCGTGACGGGGTGGCCCTTGAAACCAGCCATGCCAACGCGGGTCAGATCTCCCCGGGTTATGCTTCCCCCTGGGCTGCCCCCGGCATTCCCCTCAAGGCCGCCAAATGGCTGCTGCAAAGGCACGCCCCCTTCACGGTGCGGCCCACCTCGGACCCCTTCCAGCTGCGCTGGATGCTGAAGATGTTCGCCAACTGCACGCCGGCGGCCTATGCGGTCAACAAGGGGCGCATGGTACGGCTGGCCGAATACAGCCGCGACTGCATGAAGCAGTTGCGGGGCGAGCTGGCGCTCGACTACGAAGGGCGCCAGCTCGGCACCCTGCAACTGTTTCGCAGTCAGGCGCAGCTCGATGCCAGCCAGCGCGACATCGCCGTGCTCGAGGAGTACGGCGTCCCCTATCAGTCTCTGAATGCCGACGGCTGCGAGGAGGTCGAGCCCGCCCTGGCAAGGGTGCGTGGCAAGGTGGTGGGCGGCCTGCGCCTGCCGGGAGATGAAACCGGTGACTGTTTCCGCTTCACCCAGGCCCTGGCGGACGAGGCCCGCAAGCTCGGGGTGAGCTTCGTCTTCAACTGCGCCATCGACGAGGTCGAGATCGCGAAGGGACGCGCCGTGGCGGTCCGTGCCGGCGAGCAGCGCTTCCAGGCCGACGCCATCGTCTGTGCCCTCGGCAGTTATGGCACCGGCTTCCTGCGCCCCCTCGGGATAGAGCTCCCCGTCTACCCGGTCAAGGGTTACTCCCTCACCCTGCCGATGACGGATGCCGAGGGCGCGCCGCGCAGCACTGTGCTGGACGAGACCTACAAGGTCGCCATCACCCGCTTCGACGAACGGATCCGGGTGGGCGGCATGGCCGAACTCTCGGGCTTCAACCTGGCGCTCAACCCCAGACGCCACGATACCCTGGCCATGGTGGTGAGGGATCTCTTCCCCCAGGGGGGAAATCTGGAGCAGGCCACCTTCTGGACCGGGCTGCGCCCCATGACGCCGGACGGCACACCCCTGGTCGGCCCAAGCCCCATTCCCGGGCTCTGGCTCAATACCGGCCACGGTACCCTGGGCTGGACCATGGCGGCAGGATCGGGCCAGTTGCTCAGCGATCTCATCTCGGGCAATACCCCGGATATCAGCGACGAGGGGCTCACCCTGGCCCGCTACGGCTAGGCGTTGGCACCGTCTGTGCAAGTCTGCGAAAAAAGAGGGCGTGCCTGGCACGCCCTCTTTTTTCTGGTTCATCGCGGCTTTCCGGGGAAGGCCGCCTTGATTTTCAGAAAAAAGTATTCTGAGTCCCTAAATCCATATGCC
>NZ_JAPCIY010000144.1:0-3009 GCF_027707645.1 Aeromonas sp. QDB30
CAAGCAGCGAAAATCGATACAGAACAGGACCTTAGAAGGAATTTCAAATGAAGTGTTTTCTTAAGGTCCTGTATATGTGTTGTGATTAACTCCTGTGAATACAAGCCCATGGCGTTAGAATGCCCTTTCCCAGGCGACTTTCTTCGCCGTTGCACAGGACGCGCATCATGGATCTGTTGGCAAGTCTGCACTTCTCTCTCTCCATCACGGGCCCCATCTGTCTGGTGCTGGTACTCGGCATCTGGCTCAAGCGGCTGGGTCTCTTGCCCGACAGCTTCGTCGAGTCAGCCTCCCGTCTGGTGTTCCAGGTCACCCTGCCAGCTCTCTTGTTTCTGAGCATGGTGCGCACCGATTTTTCCACCATGCCGAGCCCCTGGCTCATCCTCTACGGCCTGCTCGGCACCCTCGCCGGTTTCCTGGTGCTGGAGGTGCTGGCGGCCCGTTTCATCAGCGAGCAGAAACTGCGGGGCATCTTCGTGCAGGGCAGCTTTCGCGGCAACATGGGGATCATGGGGCTGGCCTATGTGCAAAACGCCTACGGCCCGGAGGGGATAGGGGCCGCCGCCCTGCTGGTGGGCTCCATCACAGTGCTCTACAACATCCTCGCGGTGATCACCCTGACCCGCAGCCTGGGGGGCGGAAAGGGGCTCACACCCATACTCAAGGGGATCGTCAAAAACCCCCTCATCATCGCCATTCTGGCGGCCCTGCCCTTCGGTCTGCTCGGCATCGAACTGCCCCAGCTGGTTATCAGCACGGGCAACTATTTCGCCAACATGACCCTGCCACTGGCCCTGCTCTGCACCGGTGCCAGCCTCAACCTCAAGGCCCTGCGCGGCGGCGCCATGCTGACCGGCTGGGCCACGGTCAACCGGCTGTGCTGCATCCCCGTGCTGCTGGTGCTGGGGGCCTGGGCGCTCGGCTTCAGCCCGCAGGCCCTCGGCATCCTGTTTCTCATCAGCTCTACCCCCACCGCCGCCGCCAGCTATGTGATGACCCGTGCCATGGGCGGTGACAGTGCCCTCGCGGCCAACATCATCGCCACCACCACCCTGGGCTCGCTCGTCACCACCAGCCTGGGGGCCACCCTGATGAACTACCTGGGACTGATGGGGTGATGGGGCGCCGCCATGATGCACGACCCGGGGTTGACGGGATCGGCATTCGCCCTTGACCTTGCCGGAGGCGGCAGCTTTAGGCTGATTGCACATCGACAGAGGAGAGAGCCCATGACCATCGAACTCACCGTTACCGGCATGTCCTGCGGCGGCTGCGCTGCCAGCCTGCAAAAGGCCTTGCTGGCTCAGCCGTCAGTCCGCACCGCCACGGTCGACTTTGCCAGCCGCCAGGCCGTCATCGAGAGTGAGCTGAGCAAAGCCGAGTTGATCGCCCTGATCGAGGCGAGAGGCTTTCAGGTAGAGTGAATTATCACTTAATTGGTATAAATCAGACTAATATTCTGTTTAATTCTTTTTATTGGTGAGAGTGATCACTTAAATCCCGTTTGAAAAGAATAAAAATGCTGCAATTCCCTCATCCAAAAGGATTGCAGCATGACCCTTCCCATTCGCAAGACCCTGATCGCCGCCGTACTCGGCCTGACCCTCTCCCCCATGGCCATGGCGCTGCCCAGCGTGCACATTCTGGCCACCGGCGGCACCATCGCCGGGGCGGGCCAGTCCGCCACCCAGTCCAACTACGAGGCAGGCAAGGTGGCCATCGAGACGCTGATCGCCGCCGTGCCCGAGATGAAAAACGTGGCCGACGTGCAGGGTGAGCAGGTGGTCAAGATCGGCTCCCAGGATATGAACGACGAGGTGTGGCTCACGCTCGCCAAGCGCGTCAACGCGCTGCTGGCCAGGGATGACGTGGACGGCATCGTCATCACCCACGGCACCGACACCATGGAGGAGACCGCCTACTTCCTCAATCTGACCGTCAAGAGCGACAAGCCGGTGGTGCTGGTGGGCGCCATGCGCCCCTCCACCGCCATGAGCGCCGACGGCCCCATGAACCTCTACAACGCCGTGGTGACTGCCTCCGACCCCGCCTCAAAGGGACGTGGCGTCATGGTGGCGATGAACGACACCGTGCTGGATGCCCGGGACGTCACCAAGACAAACACCACAGGAGTGCAGACCTTTGCTTCCCCCAACTTCGGCCCGCTCGGCTACATCCACAACGGCAAGATCGACTACCAGCGCAGCCCGGCCCGCCAGCACACCAGCAAGACCCCGTTCGATGTGAGCAAGCTCGACAAGTTGCCCCAGGTCGGCATCGTCTACAGCTACGCCAACGCCTCGGATCTGCCGGCCAAGGCCCTGGTGGATGCCAAGTTCGACGGCATCGTCAGCGCCGGGGTGGGCAACGGCAACCTCTACCACACCCTGTTCGACACCCTGGCCAAGGCGAGCAAGGACGGCATTCGCGTGGTGCGTTCCGCCCGCGTGCCGACCGGCTCTACCACCCTGGATGCGGAGATCGATGATGCCAAGTACGGCTTCGTCGCCGCCGAGACCCTCAACCCGCAGAAAGCGCGGGTGCTGCTGATGCTCGCCCTGACCCAGAGCAAGGATCCGGCCCAGATCCAGCGCTGGTTCCAGCAGTTCTGAGACCTCGGATCGGTCTGATTGACACTACCCCGTGAGATGAAGGGCAGGATGGGATCCTGCCCTTTCTTGTTGCGCCAGAGGCAGAGGCCGGCCCTCAGCTCATCATCAGCCAGCCGCAGAAACCCAGGTAAATCAGCCCCACCAGGGCGAGCCTGCCCGCCGTCATCCGCTCCCGACTGAACCCCCACCACAGCAGCGTGACCGCCAGCAGAGTGACCAGGGAGGAGGCCATCATGGTGCTATCCAGCAGCCAAGGGGTGAACAGCAGGCAGAACGCCTTGGGAATGGTGCCCTGGATCATCATGGCCCCCGATATATTGGGTTCATCGCGGCTTTCCGGGGAAGGCCGCCTTGATTTTCAGAAAAAAGTATTCTGAGTCCCTAAATCCATATGCCA
>NZ_JAPCIY010000145.1:0-2926 GCF_027707645.1 Aeromonas sp. QDB30
GTTTGGCGACAACCAGTTTACCAGCACCCTGTCTGTCAACTTCCACTTTCCCAGGATCCCGCGAAGAACCTTTTTTTATCCCGTGACGACCCCGGCAAAGGGATTGTTCATGGATCTGGTTGGAGTAACATTCACTACCAGACCTTGCCATCACGGAGCCAGCATGGCTGACCTGCCCCCCAAGAAAGAGAGTTCCATCCTGAGCAGCCAGGAGCAGACCCTGCGCCTGGCCCGCAGCCGCGGCATCGATGGCATGCTCACCCGCAACAGCGACAGCACCTTCGAGCAGCGCGCCACTTTCCGCCAGCTGGCGGAGCAGGCCACCCACCAGCGCAATCTGGAATCCATCATGGTGATGGCCGCGCGCCACTGCGAAGAGACCGCCGCCGGCGGCGAGATAGACAGCGACTGGCTCACCCGCTTCCTGCAACTGGCCGAAGACATCAGCATGACCCCCATGCAGCAGTTGTGGGGCCGCATCTTCGCCCTGGAAGTGGCGACCCCGGGCCGCTTCTCCATCCGTGCCCTCAACACCCTCAAGGAGATGACCCAGCGCGAAGCCCAGCTGTTCCAGCGCATCTGCGCCCTCTCCTGCCACTACGAGGGCAGCGACGAGCAGCGTCTGCTGCTGGGCATGCACAAGGGGGCCAGCCTGCTCAGTCGCGCCAAGGTCACCCGAATGGGGCTCGGCAAATACCGGGTGCCCTACAGCGCCCTGCTGCTGTTGTGCGATCTCGGGCTGCTGCACCGTGGCGAGCTCGAATCCGGTCCCCTGCCCGCCGACGGGGTCGAGCTGGCCTTTGGCAACCAGCGCTGGCGTCTGCGCCAACGCCAGAGCAACCTCACCCTGCTCTATTACCGGCTCACCCCTGTAGGCAACGAGCTTGCCCTGCTGCTGGACGAGCCCCCCCTGGAGGAGTACCTGCAGGATCTGAAGACCCTGCTCTCCACCCACCTGCAGATAGAGACCCAGATGCCGGCCCCGGTCAGCGAGCCGGATCTGCCCGCCTGAGGCTGGCGGAGGCCCCGGCCCCGCCTTGCCAAATTGCGAAACCCGCCCCGCCATTGCCAAAACGGCTCCCAAAAAGCGAATCCTGACGGCAGGGGCGGACGCGAGCCCGGGCCATGTTCCCCCCTCTGCGGGTTTTGAGCGCAAAAGAGACATATAGAGCGCAATTTAAGCGTTTTTGGGCACTCTGGTGTACGAATTGCAACCAGACTCTCTTTCCCCTGTCAGGCAGGAAGTACCATGAGAGTCAATCAACCCGTTACCCAGCGTGAGCGCCTCTACCCGTCGCACCAGAACCTGATTTCCACCACGGATCTGGAGAGCCGCATCACCTATGCCAACGACGAGTTCTGCCAGATAGCCGGCTTCACCCTGGAGGAGCTGCAAGGGGCGCCCCACAACCTGGTCCGCCACCCCGACATGCCGCCCCAGGCGTTTGCCGACATGTGGCGCCATCTGCGGGAAGGCAAAAGCTGGATGGGCCCGGTCAAGAACCGCTGCAAGAACGGGGATCACTACTGGGTCAACGCCTTCGTCACCCCCATTCAGGACGCAAGCGGCAAGGTGGTGGAGTACCAGTCGGTGCGCACGGCGCCGGACGACGCGGTCAAACAGCGTGCGGAGCGGGTCTATGACGAGATGCGCCGCGGCAAGACCCCCCGGGCCCTGCGCCTGCCCACCTGCTGCCACACCCTGGGGATCCACCTCTGCCTGATGGCGCTGCTGGCCAGTCTGGTCACCCTCGGCTATCAGCACGGCCCGGGCTGGCCTCTGCTCATCGGTGCCCTGCCACTGGTAGTTGCGCTCGTCATCTGCCAGACCCTCTCCCGGCGCCTCGCCCGGCTGGAGACCCTGGCCCGCCACCGTTTCGACAACCCCTTGATGCAACTGCTGTATACCGGCCGGGTCGATCGTCTGGCTGCCGTCGAGCTCGCCATGAAGATGAATCAGGCCGAGTTCAATGCGGTGCTGGCCCGCACCCAGCAGACTTGCCAGCAGATCGTGCAGGCGGCGCAGACGGATCTGAACAATGCCGAGTCCATCACCGGCAACCTGCAGCAACAGCAGGCCCAGACCAACCAGGTCGCGACCGCCATCACCGAGATGACGGCGTCCATTCGCGAAGTCTCCCACAGCTCGAGCGCCTCCTCGGACAGCCTGGACAACACCGCCGTGCTGTTTCGGGAGGGCAATCGCAGCGTGCTCGATACCGTGGCGGCGGTGGAAGGGGTTCACGGCGAGCTGCTCACCTCCCGCGCCGTGATAGAGGCGCTGGCCAGCCAATGCCGCGCCATCGACGGCATCCTGGACGTCATCAACAACATCGCCAACCAGACCAACCTGCTGGCCCTCAATGCGGCCATCGAGGCGGCCCGGGCGGGCGAGTCCGGTCGCGGCTTCTCGGTGGTGGCGGACGAAATCCGCACCCTGGCCATCAAGACCCAATCCTCCACCGGCGAGATCCAGCAGATGATAAGCCTCTTGCAGGCCAGCGCCGACGATGCCCAGCAGGCCATGGCGCAAGGGGAACAGCTCTCCGCCAGTTGCCGCCTCAAGGCCGCCGCCACTGGCGATATCCTGCAACAGATAAGCGAACGCCTGTTGCAGGTGACCGCAGGCAGCAACCAGATAGCCCAGGCAATGCAGGAGCAGTCCCTGGTCACCCAGGACATCCACCACAGCGTGCTGGACATCAAGCGTCTGGCCGACGACTCCAGCCAGGGCAGCCGCCACGCCGTGCAGGGCATCATTGCCCTCGTGAAGCAGCTCGGGGATCTGGAGCGGCTGGTACGCCAGTTCCAGCAGCATCCCGCCACCCGGCCAACCAGCACCGCCCTGATGCATATTCCGGCCGATCATGAACACCAATTCCGATTCAACGTGAACACCATTTCCGGACCAATGTGAACGCTCATT
>NZ_JAPCIY010000146.1:0-2771 GCF_027707645.1 Aeromonas sp. QDB30
GGCATATGGATTTAGGGACTCAGAATACTTTTTTCTGAAAATCAAGGCGGCCTTCCCCGGAAAGCCGCGATGAACCACAAAAAACCCGCCGAAGCGGGTTTTTTCAATTCTTGCTGAGGCCCTTGCCCAAAGAGGGGAAGGTGCTCCGGCTTGAATTACTGCGGAACGACGTTCGCAGCAGCCGGGCCTTTCTGGCCTTGCTCGATGGTGAACTCAACGCGCTGACCTTCTTCCAGGGTTTTGAAACCGTTGGACTGGATGGCGGAGAAGTGAACGAACACGTCTTTGCTGCCGTCAGCCGGGGAGATGAAACCGAAGCCTTTCTCGGCGTTGAAGAATTTTACGGTACCAGTCATTTTGGACATGATAATTTCCTTGAGTAGTGATTAGTGAAACGCCACCGGAGCGGCAATCCATGATTTTTCGTCAGAAATACGTATGGGGAGCACTAAAGAAGGAGAATTATCTGGCAAGAATTATCGGGGATAACTGCCTGCACAAATCACTGCTTTAAGATGACTGCCTAACATAATCAGGTCTGAACTACCGAACCATCGAAAACGATTAGAACACGCACACCCTGTCATGGCAATCTTTATCTTGGTATTCGTTTCAGTCAGTGATGGCTGGATCGGGGTTTTATCCGGGTGTGCATCAGCTGGCAGGGGCCTCCTGCTGCCCTTTTCAGGGGGATGACATGACGCTCTGCCAGCCCCCTTTTTTGCAGCAGCGTCATCTGCGAGCATTCATGCTGCCGTTACCGTCTGCCACGGTATTTGTTGCTGACGGAATCGGACCAGTTGAAGGTGTCGGGCAGTACTTGGGCACTGGCTCGCTCCTTGGCTTTCTCCCGCGCCAGTGCGGATGCCGCCTTGGCGGCCTGGGCGCGATCGGCGGCGATCTTCTGGCGTCCTGCTTCGCGGATCTTGTTGCGCTCCCCGTTGGTCAGGGTGTGATCGGCATTGGCCTGGGCCTTTTGCACCAGCAGGGCAATCTCGGCTTTCTCGGCCTCGGTCAGATCCTTCATTTCCAGCTTCTTCATGACGCGCTCCTGCGATCGTTGAATGCCCACCCTAACACACATCCATCGGGGACAGGCTGACCATCCGTTTCCGGATGCCAAAAGTGTCGCCCGGTCGTCATTTCCGGGGGGGATCACGCCACGAGGCGCCTGGTAGACAGGCGCTGCCGATAGGCTGGATCCCGGCGGAAGATTGGGAGTATGCTGAGGCCAGTGCGATCCCCGATCGTCACTGTTGGCGTACTGAAATCCACGATTCGGCTGACATGCTGGAACACCCGTTCCAACTGTCCAGGTAACCTTTTTGGAGTCTGATGATGAGCAACAAAGAACAGCATCACGGCAAAGATGCCAAGAAAAAACCGCAGATGTCACTGAAAGAGAAACGCGAAGCCAAACGTCAGAAAGCAGAGCTGAAAAACGGCAGCGCGATGAAGTAACGCTCCATCTACTGCGGCTCCCCGGAGCCGGTATCAAGCCAGTCCATCATGGGCTGGCTTTTTTGTCTCCGGCAGTAGAGGTGGTGCCATAGGCGGCAAAGATCCGCTCATAGCGCCCGTCCGCCTTCATCTTGGCGAGCTGTCTGTCGAACCATTGCCGGTGGCCCGCCTCGCGAAAGGCGAAGTGGTAGTGAGTCGGGGGGAAGAGGTCGTGCTGTCTGACCCTGTTCTTGGGATAGCGGTCGCCCTCCTGGTCATCCCCGAGCAACTGCGCCAGATAGTAGTAGAACACCCGCTGTTCCAGGATCACGGCATCGGTGCGCCCGAGCAGCAGCCGCTGTACCTGTCCCTCCTGCCTCGCCACCTCTTCATAACGGGGATTCTGGTCGACGATGTCGGAGAAGGTCGTTCCCAGGATCTGTCGTGCACGCTGGAAGGCACTGACTCGCAGGGTCTGCAAATCCTTCATGGTGTGGACTGCCGTCGGCGCCAGGGTGAAGACCCGGTTGTGGAAGGTGATCACCGGCTGTGAGAGGTAGGCGCTTTCCAGCATGCCGGGTTTGACGTTGATGATGGCGTCCAGCTTGCCTTCCTCCAGCATCCTGAAGGTGCGCTCCAGGGGAAGATAGACGACCTGCAGCTCATGGGGGCTGCCTGCGAAGGCCTCTCGCATGAGATCGAGTTCAATGCCCCTGTCTTCGTGGCTGATGACATAGGGAGGAATGGCAAAGCTGACTCCCACCCGCAGCGGCTCCGCAGCAAGGTGGCCGCCGAACATCAGCAGGGCGAGGCACAGCAGACGGCTCAAGTGGTTCATGCAGGTTCCCGAAGGGAGAAATCGTCTCGATGATAGCCACAAGCCTGGACGAAGGGGACGTAAAGCGGGGGAAAGTGGCAGCAACATGGTCGTCGGGGGAGGTGAATGCGTCAGAAACAGGTAAAAAAAGGCCCTGATGAATCAGGGCCTGCCGCAGGGGATCAGAACGGTAATACATGTAAAAAAATCACTTTCGATGAGTGAGTGAGTGAGGTTATCAGGTTTTTTTTCTTTAATTTCAATGGATTGGTGAGATGTGTTCATGTTGTTCCTGGCTGCTTAAATGACAAACTGTGGTTTAGTGTAAGAATAGGCATGAAGATACCAAGATTAAGAAGTCTTTTCTGACACTTTTCAGTATTGACCTTATTGGCGAGATTTATACTGGCTATCTGGCTATCTGGCTTGATTGTGTTCATCCTTGGCATTTCCCCGAAAGGAGCCGCGTAACACCTTGCCATCAAAGGCAATGATGGGTTTGCCCTGATGAGTG
>NZ_JAPCIY010000147.1:0-2748 GCF_027707645.1 Aeromonas sp. QDB30
GGCGATAAAATCAGATCACAATCGAAGCCATTTTTATATCTATTTCAATTGGTTGCTGCTAAAGATCCTGTACATGATGCCTTATTAACGGACTTTTCTCAAAATTGTTTTTCATTCGACTCTCTCCCTGGCTCGACGCCCTCCCCTTGCCTCATCCTGCGGTTTAACATATCTCACTGATTATGTTATTTTATTTACCACTTTATTGCGGCAACCAAGGGCAGACCATGAGCAAGGCAAGAATCGGTATCGTCACCGTCAGCGATCGCGCCAGTGCAGGCATCTACGAAGATCTCTCCGGCAAGGCCATCATCGACACCCTGAACGCCTACCTGACCTCGGAATGGGAGCCCGTCTATCAGGTGATCCCCGACGAGCAGGATCAGATTGAGGCGACCCTGGTTCGGCTGGTGGACGATGAGCAGTGCTGCCTTGTCGTTACCACGGGGGGCACAGGGCCGGCCAGGCGTGATGTGACCCCGGAGGCCACCGAGGCGGTGTGCGATCGCATGATGCCGGGCTTTGGCGAGCTGATGCGGGCCGAGTCCCTCAAGTTCGTGCCGACCGCCATCCTGTCGCGCCAGACCGCCGGCCTCCGCGGCAGCTCGCTCATCGTCAACCTGCCGGGCAAGCCCAAATCGATCCGCGAGTGCCTGGATGCGGTCTTCCCCGCCATCCCCTACTGCATCGACCTGATGGAAGGGCCCTATCTCGAGTGCGACGAGGCCATCATCAAACCGTTCCGCCCGAAGAAATAAGCACTGGGCGGGGATTTCCCCCGCCCTTTGCTCATTTGCGCCCGTACACCTTGACCCCCGCCCTGCTCCCTTCCGAATTGCCGTACACCTCGATGCGCTTGATGCAGAGTCGGCTGCCGAGGGATTGCCACCCCGACTCCTGATCCTCTCTCAACACCTTGTCGAAATAGAGGGTCTTGCTGCGATCGTTGCCGTAGAACACCTTGACCCGCTCCAGGGTCAACTCCCGCCCAGCCTTGACCATGATGGATTTGGTCGGCCGGCAGGCGAGCATGGGAATGATGGCGGGATGATCGCCGACCCCGAGCAGAATGGTCTGCCCCAAGCGGATATCCTCGTCGGCCATGGCCGGGGGAACAGCAGCCCCCAGCAGCGCCATGGGTACGCAGATGCGCAACGCGCGGGCAAGAGTGGACGAGGAGTGAAGGGAAAACAGCGCTGACATGATGCCTCCTGAAAAAAGGAGTCATGATAAGGACCCGATGCCAGACCCAAGCTGTACTGGCCCTGTACCAGGGACCATGACAATGGCCGGAAGCCCGTGTGGGTAACGGGGGCCTGGGCCCCCGTTACCCCTGCCGGACGCGCTAACCGCCCCACATGGCCGACAGCCGCGACTCCATGGCCTCTTCCTGCTCATCCGGCAGCTCGGTGAAGAAGTCGAGCCCGGTCTGCTCCTCCACCTCATCCACCGTCACCACATAGTCCGCCAGCCGACTGGCCGAGACGTTCTCTTGCGGCAGGATGAAGGCGATGGCCCGCTTGCCCGCCAGATCCATCACCACCCGGTAGTAGGCGTGGGGCACGGTCACGCCGTTGCCGATGGCGCCATCGGAGTGGGTGAAGATGGGGCCGGTGATCACCTGCACGCTCTTGTAGGTGATGGCCCACTGCCGGGTCTTCTCCTCCAGGATGCGCCAGGCCCCCTGGTTGAGCGCCGGCAGTTGCGGGGTCATGTTGGTGAGCAGGAAGCTCTGTTTCATGGTGTTGGCGGTGGAGCGCATGTCCGCCGCCGGTGCCTGATGGCCGCGGTCATAGCCCGAGCCCTTGTAGTCGGCCAGGGTGGCGCGAAACTGCACCGGCACCTCCTTGTCCTCGGCGAAGGCATCCTTGCGCGGCACCTGGCCCTGGGCGCTAGCGGCCGTCATCCAGTAAGAGACCCAGTCAGAGACCTTGGTGTCGTAGTTGTACCCGGCGGCATAGCCCTCCCGGCACAACAGCTGACTGGATTGACCGGGTACCCCCAGGGTGACGTGCTCCCCGCACTGGAATCCCGCCGCCAGGCTCGGGAAGGTGGTGAGAGTGAATCCGATAGCCAGAACTAATTTATTGATATTATTCATTATTATGCCACTCCTTGTGTTAGGCGGAGTGATTTGACACCAGGTCGGATGAGTAAGGCAATCGCACAAATAGCGAGCAATCCGGAAATGTGAAGAGGACGGCAAAACCGCAAACAAGGCGCCGCCAACCGGGGGATTGTCATCCCGCCGTCACTGTGCTGAGGGGGGAATTTCTCCAGCACTATCAGAGGGATAAGGGGTCAACACCGAGGCACTCTGTCAGCACAGCGCCCGGCTCCCACCACGCACGCCCCTGGCCGGGTCAGGGAATATCGAAAAAATCCCAACGAAATAAGGGATCCTCAAGCCCGATAATTAGTCCGCGCTTGTTTGCTCGAGATCAAACGGAGCCATGAAAAGCCCTCTAGAATCAGCCCGTCAGCTATTTGGGGCACCATGAAAGGGGGCCGTTCATGGCGAAAATGCCCGCAGGATTTCTCCTTCATGAATAAGCGGGCCCCGTTGCCGGAATACATCATGGCGCCGCCTCATGCCACGCTTCAAATAACGATGACGACAGACCTTTCATAACAATTAATCCGGTCTGGCACCGCGTACCCTGCGTTTCCACATGTACAGAACCTTAAGCGGCAAGCGAATTAATAATACCGTCTAACGTGTTGTTTTGCTTGGATTTTCTCTGCCTA
>NZ_JAPCIY010000148.1:0-2603 GCF_027707645.1 Aeromonas sp. QDB30
GATAAAATTAGATCACAAACGAAGCCTTTTTTATATCTATTTCAATTGGTTGGCGCTAAAGATCCTGTACATGAATAGCGCCAAGCCAGACCTGTCCAGCTGTTTCATATTTGAAACACCACATGCAGAAGTTCGTATACATAAACTGCAGAAGTTCATTTTATTGTTATATTTAAATCACTTACTGAATAATTCAAACAACCTCACTCGAGCCTGAAATGCTCCCTATGTAGAAAGCACCAACCAGCAGACCATAAACAAGCCGCACTCGCTCATCCCTGCCTAGCAGCACACCGAGTAGCACTTCGCCGCTTGCTAAATCGTCACCATGCCAGAAGCACCAGAGGGCTGCCTCCACTACATCCAGCCAGCTGGCATGGCCCAGCTGATTGCGTGATTTGCGCCGCCAGCTGCCACGCACCACAGCCACGCTATTCGGGGAAATAGTCGCCAGCGCCCGCTGCTCCATCACGCTTGGCGTGAGTCCATCCAGCTTGGCCTGACGGCTGCCACGCCCTCCTCGCAGCAATTTGTCGAGTAGCAGCGCCAACAGACGAAACGCGTCCTGATCTTCAAAGCTGGCATCCTCCCCCAGCAAATCGGCAGCACCGGTCATCAGTTGTTCACGCCCCAGATAGATCGGCTGTGACGTGTAATCCAGCCGATGTTGTTCGACATGGATAGCCAATGCCGTCACCACCGCCAGTGGTGAAGTCTCACCCTCTTGGTGACACGTGCCTTTGGCAAGCAGAACGGTCAGCTCCCTAGCTCGCTCGGCTGGCAGTAGGCAATATATCCCCCTGATCAGGGGCATTGCCGCCTGATCCGATAACAGTCTTGAGTTCATAGCGCCTCAGTGACGATCGCGTTTGAAGTGGGTGGTTTTATGACCAACGGTGACAATCTCACCGTCTTGCAGTACCAGATAGTGACCGCGCAGCCGCTGGCAGCATTCCGCAG
This sequence comes from Aeromonas sp. QDB30, assembly GCF_027707645.1. Lineage (NCBI taxonomy): Bacteria > Pseudomonadati > Pseudomonadota > Gammaproteobacteria > Aeromonadales > Aeromonadaceae > Aeromonas > Aeromonas sp. QDB30. Next base: position 961 of record NZ_JAPCIY010000148.1, read on the forward strand.
GCACTCCGTACTCGGCTTGCAGCATCGTCACGCCTTTGCGATCGAGATAAACCAGTTCGCGCCCCTGGTGATAAGAAGAACGCCCAATGCTCAGCAGCAGCTCTACCAGCTCGGGAGCAATGCGTATTCCGGTGAAGTTGAACAGTGATTCCGGAATCTGTGAACACCATTTCCGGAAAGTATGCGGCCAGGTATTCTGCGAGCAGAAGCTGAGCTTTGAGGGGAGGCATCTTTTCGACTCACCGAACAAGCCAGCAGCCAAGCGCAGCGCGGCAGTTGTGGGTCCAGGTCATTGGAGCATGACGGTTCATCTGACATCAGAGTTCGCGCTCTGAGGTGTCCGGAAACGGTGTACACGCAAGCCGGAATCAGCGTTCATTTTAAACCGGAATAGGTGTTCATTTTCGACCGGAATATGCAAGCAATACCGTGCTGCTGCATCCGGCACGCGGCGTGATGGCTGTACGCACTATCCAGCTTCCCGTTCATGACATGCTCCTTTGGCGCTCATTTAGATGGACTCATTATATGTAGCCTTTATACTCATGCCGATACTGGTTACATAAACATGTCGCATTTTGGAGCACGTATGGCACCCAAAGAACTCACCTGGGATCAAACCCTGCGTTTTCGTCTGCTGGAGATCGTCTTGCAGTGGGAAGGACGGCTGACCACCAATCATTTGATGACAGCCTTCAATATCGGTCGCCAACAGGCGTCACGGGATATCAACCACTACCTGACCCACTACTCACCGGAAGGGTTGGTCTATGACAGAAGCCTGAAGGGATACAAACCCACAGAGCACTTTGTCCCGCGCTTTAGTGAGGGAAAAGTGGATGAGTATCTGATGCTGCTACATCGTGAAAAGCAGCACCAGCGACAACATGAAGCGGACCTGTTGACACTGCCACTGATGGATCTACGCTACGGCCATATCGAGATCCTGGATGTGCCAAACCGCCATATCGACCCTAGGATTGTGCGCGGTTTGGTGCAGGCGGCCCGTGGCCAGCTGCGGGTCGATGTCGATTACGTATCCCTCAGTTCAGAGGAGCAGAGTGGCCGCAATATCGTGCCCCACACTCTGGTCTATGACGGGATCCGCTGGCACGTACGCGCCTACTGCGAGAAGAAGGGGGAATATCTGGACTTTGTGATGAGTCGATTTAGGGGCGAACCGGATCTGCTGGATGCCTCTCCTCACGGCCGGGAGCAGGATCTGGAGTGGAATACCCAGGTGACTGCGGTAGTCGTTCCCAATCCCGGGCTCAGTGAAGGACAACAGGCCATCATTGCCAGAGACTATGCCATGACGGGGAACCAGCTATTGATCAGCCAGCGCATGCCTTTGATGCACTATGCACTGGAACGGATGCAAGTGAGCTATAACGGCGAACACCAACAACATCCCCTGCTCTACCCGCTGGTGCTGGCCAACCGGGAGGAGCTCATCCAGCAAGGCTGTACCTTCAAGCTCAAGAGTGCAGACCTACAAATGCGACCAAGTTAACCCTGGCGCCATGATGTCCGGCTTCTCCGCACATCCGGCAAAGAGAGATAGAACCGTCATTCCGCACCTAATTTTGCTATTTTCAGTGCTTGACGGCGATCGGCCGTTCTGATCTATTACTCTCTTTTGC
>NZ_JAPCIY010000149.1:0-2597 GCF_027707645.1 Aeromonas sp. QDB30
AAGCAAGCAGGAAAGTGGGATCAAGAGACGATCGTCTCATTTTTCCTGTGTCAATACTGTTCCGGTGAATACTTACAGTGTGGCGGCGTAGAAAGTCCGACCCCACATTCCCGCAGCCGATATACATTGGTGTGCGTGCTGTGCGTTTTCGCGTGTCCGATACGCTCGCGTACATCGAGAGCCTTGCCGCAAAGGGGGGCTGCTAAAATGAGCACGTTTAAACCGGAGGTATTAAGCGGGATGGGCTTCCCAGATCCGCTGCGTGGAGAGTCGCAAGGCAGGTATGTGTGGCGGATATGTGCTGGCGGATATTCTATTAATACTCGGCAAGCTCGCTGCGTAGGAATAGCCAATCTGAATAGCGTGGTCAGCACTATTCGTAACAAGCGGAAGCTGCCGTTGTCTAGCAAGCTCGTATCGGTGATAGACCCAGCAACCAGCCTGTTTGATCCCGTCCCAGTGCTGCTGGTATGGGTAGACCCCTCTGATGCTACTGAATATGAAGCATCAAAAAAAGTAAGCGCCCCAACTGAATAAGCCGAGGCACTTATCTTAACCTGCTGGTGGCCTTACTTTGGCGAGGACAGCCACCAGCACAATCGAGCATATCACCCATGACAAAAACCACCAACGGCAAGCCTTGCCGCCTGTTGTCGTGTCCGTTCGCTGGCCTGAAACGGAGTGAATCGATTGACGCTAATTGGGACATGCTAATTGGGATCGCTAAACAGGGAAAAGTACAGCAATGCCGCAGCCTAGCGGGGAATGAGAAATCGGGAATACGAGCGGTATTTTATAATATCTATGAGGTAAGAGGTTTATATCTGGGGGGAAATACAACCAAACAGGGGCTAGATCAGGGGGCGGCCCAATGAAACGAGCCGATGACCTGCCAAGCGCCGTTGTGGCCAAGCTAGCAGGCAAGACCAAGCGTAAACAGGGCAGGCGCTATGGTCACGTAACCCACCAGCCCGTTTACTGCTATCAAGGGAAGGATTATCCGATCAACACCACGCCAGCGAGCGGCTGTTACACCAAACCACTGAGTGAGATGATCCGGCGCATCGTAGAAGCTGTGGCGCATTATCGGCGGGTGCTGTTTGTTCGGCTAGACCTGAGTATGGGCGAGGGAGCCGCCACCAGTGAGCGCCTGAGCGCATTCCTAAAGCTGGCCGCTCGCTATGTAAGGCGAGAGTATCAAGCGCGCCTAGAATACGTTTGGTGTCGTGAGCAGGAGAAGGCCAAGCGTCAGCACTACCATCTGGCCTTGTTCATTGATGGTGACAAGCTACGCCACCCCGCCCGATTGTATGAGGAATTGGCCGAGATCTGGCAACGTAAAGGGGGGCGGTTATCCATTCCTGAAAATGGCTACTTGATGACCGATGACCACAATATCACCGAGGCGGTTAAGCGAGTCTCATATCTAACCAAGGAGCGGGGCAAGGGATACCGACCGGACGGGGCGCGTGATTTCGGCTATTCACGCCTGACAAAACTGGATAAAACTTGATATTGGCAATAAGCGAGGGGGCTAGATGACGAGTGACGCAATCAACCGAGCTAGAAAGCGGCGAGCCCGTGAGCAGGGGGAGCGGTACTATCAGCCCGTAATGCCCTGTCACTACGGCCACCACTCGCCCCGTTATACGAGTGACGGCCATTGTGTAGCGTGTCGCCAGTTGCGCTATTCAGGGAGCACCGAGATCACGCCAAATCGATAAAAAAGAGCCCCTTTAATAATGGGGTTATCGGGACATCACTTTGCTTGCTTGGTAGCTTCCAGCAATTCTTTATGTCTGCGTTCGGCCTCTTGTTCTGCTTTGATGTTGCTCATACACAACAAGGCAATGCCAGCTATCAGCGGTGAGAGCACAATCGACAACAAGAACCATAACAATGGATGACGTCCGCGATTGTTCGCAAGAATCGCAACTATGAAAGCAAAAACCAACCACATTAACACTATCATGACAACCTTCCTTGTTTGCAGTATCAACAGCTTCGAAAGATCAGTGTAAAGATTTTTTGGTCAGGTTTGGATAAAACAGTCTCTTTTTGAGACTTGTATCAATGGGTTTAAGGTCGCAATCTGCTTCGCTTAGTCCATTTTCCGACACAGATAAAAGAGATAGCCGTCTAGAAGTCCATTTATAGGCACCTAAAAAGAACGCTCGCCCCATGTTGTTAAGCGCCTAGCCTTCCCTTAAAAGCACCCATTAAAGCACCCAAAAGCGTCAGATACAAAAACGGCGTAGCAGTTACTAACCTGCTACGCCGTTCTAAATCTGGTGGCCCCTACTGGACTTGAACCAGTGACCAATCGATTATGAGTCGACTGCTCTGACCAACTGAGCTAAGGGGCCATTGATGCTGGTTAGCGGCGTGGATTATAGGGGATGGCGGATACCCCGTCCATAGTCAGATCAACCACTTGGCGAGATTTCATCCATATTCAAGCGGTTCCATGACCCCTCTTCACGCCCATGCCACCACGGATAAAACAAAGCCCCGCATGGCGGCAATGCTGTTCACTTAAGCGGAGCCGCATTGCGATTTACCGGAAAACGGGTCTTTGATATCTTCACCGCCCTGGG
>NZ_JAPCIY010000150.1:0-2548 GCF_027707645.1 Aeromonas sp. QDB30
TTAAAATCGTACTTGGAGCCGTTCAACTGATCGAGACTTGATCAACTTGTGCAGAGAATGATCATGCGTCGGCCCTGGTACGGTCATGCTCTATGAGCATACCATGCAGCGCTATTTCGAACCTCTGTTTATTGGTATTCCGGTTGAACAGATCCCGTTTTCGAGCTGGCTGGAGTGGTTTGATAAGATTGGCAAGAAAAAGCCGAAAAACGCAGGGCATTTATTGCGCAGGTTAAAATCCATTCTTAGTTTTTGTATTCGGCGTAATCTCATTGGCGGCTCCCCGGTGCTGCAATTACGCACCGAAGATGTGGGCTCTCAACCTGAGAGAGGCACTCGTGTGTTGACCATGCGTGAACTTGCTCAGATTTGGATTGCATTTGAACAGAGCAGGGCCAGCCGCGGATTAAAATTGGCAGCCAAATTGGTGATCCTGCTTGGCTGTCGTAGCGGCGAGGCATTGGGTGCGCAGTGGAGTGAGTTCAATATGGAGGAGCAAATTTGGACGGTTCCCGCTGCTCGAGCCAAATGTGGTGCGCCAATACGTCGGCCTATTCCTACGGAAGGTGCGAATAAGTCATATGGCACGAGAGCATTTACTGGTAACCCATTGATATTAAATGACTAAAATTTTCATTTTTTGTTCGTGGGATACTTGTTCGCACTTTCCTTAGACAAAGCTCGTTATCGCAGGCGAAATGTGGTCGAGCGGTGCTTCGGATGGCTGAAGAAGTTTCGCCGATTCTCAACGAGATATGAAAAGCTGGCGGGAAGTTTTGCTGCTTTTATCAAGCTGGCTTTCTGCCTTCGTTACTTACGAGAGCTATTGGTGGACAGAAAACCAGCATTTTGAGAACACAGCCTAGTTCCGGAGAAACTATTGATGTCAAAGCTACTCCTTATGGCTGCAACCTTGGTTGCAAGCAATGCGGTGATGGCCACTACGGTTATTGATGTAAACGTAATGGTTCCTAAATCCATCGTTGATCAAGATGGTGCCGAAAAAGTGTTTAACACTATTCACCAGCGCGTAGCGGCTATGGACGAGTATTACACTAGTCAACGCACCGGCATCGTCAAAAATGGCAATCCTGAGAACCTGCATTTCGAGGTGAAGCAGATCCTCGTTATGAGCGATACCGTCCTGAACCCGACGTGTAAAACAGGCTACTCAGCCGCGGTTGTTCTGCTCAACGAAAAGGTTATCGGTGTTCGTAGCTCTTATGGCCCGAACTTCGGCATCATGGCGCCTCCGCTGTGGGACGGTGTATGCACCAACGAGCAGGACATTCAAGACCTGACCTTCGCTGCGCACAGCTCTGGTGCCGATATGTGGATCACCACCAAGGGCGGCCCAGATGGCAAGTTTGATGGGATGGCTACTTCCGGCGCTGATTTAATGGTGAGTCGTTATGACACCACCCCTGATACCTACGCACATGAAGCATTCCACCTGTTCGGCGCAGAAGATCTTTACAACCGTAAAGGTGCAGAAGGATTCTGCGACCAAGGGGGCATCTGGGCTGGTCGTCTGATGTGTGGTTACGGTAACCTGACCAAGAACAACATGTTCGGTGGCAGTCCTTCCGCCATTGACAAAGGGGATATTTACTCGTACGGCCCAAGCGAGAGATATTTGCTCCAAAACTTCTACAACAACCCTGACAGCCCTGATGCCGCTCGCCTGTTGACGATGCCTGATGGCAACCTCCGTGCTTACTACGGATGGACAAAAGGCACAGGTGCAGGCGTCATGCCGAGTGCAGACGTTGCTGACCGCACTTTCACCATGAAAGTAGACGGCACTGCCCTGACCAATGCGAAGCCGTACATCGATGTTACCATCACTGCCTCTGGCACTGATGCTGCCGGTAAGCGTCTCTCTGTAGAGCTGTAGAGCTGTAGAGCTGTAGAGCTGTATAGCGAGTCTGGCAGCGCGGTTGTGGGCCAGCACTACAACGATGGTATCTCGCAACTGGTGCGCTTTGACCCGACTACAGGCCAAACAGCACTCGATGCGGCAGGCAATCCGACTTACACAGTGCGTGTGACCGCCCGTGATCTGGCGTTCGTTGGTGCCAAGAGCTTCACCCTCGGTCTGCGTAGCGGTACTGGCGGTAAGGTGATTACCAAGCCGATGGCCATCACAGTGCAAGGTACCAACACTGATAATGGTGGCAAAGGTGGTGAAAATGGCGGTGGCGGTGGTTCGACAGGACCGATTTCATTGCTGACTTTGGTTATCTGCGGGTTGGTTCGCCGGCTTAAAATGTGTTGATAAGCCTTGTACCAATACCCTTTTTCATCATTATGGCAAGGTGGCCAAGCTGCGTTGGCATGGTGAGTCGCCAAAGCACCCAGATGTTATGAGTGTTGCCGGGAAAAATTACGGGCGTCCCCAAAATACGAATTCCGATTAAACGATTTATTACAGTCAAGGCCCCCGCCATGTCGGGAGCCTTTCTTATTTCTATCCGACATTCCGCACCTGATTTAGGAATAAATTTGCCGATAGCGCTCACCCAATACCTCCAAAATGATCTGCTGG
>NZ_JAPCIY010000151.1:0-2522 GCF_027707645.1 Aeromonas sp. QDB30
TAAAATCGTACTTGGAGCCGTTCAACTGATCGAGACTTGATCAACTTGTGCAGAGAATGATCATGCGTCGGCCCTGCCCCGCCGCGATATAAGCAAGGATCGGAAGATCCTCTTGCGGGGTTGCTATCGACCGCCTTGGGGTGGGTCAAGACTTGCCGGTGCCACTATCATCTGGATTTATCAAATTGGTGGGTGTCCCAGATTTTGCCGGTACTCGTTGCGCCGCAATAGCAGCTCTGCTTCCTAACAAGTCATTCTATAAAATATGGAGATTTTCATTTGAGTAACTATAACGAAGAAGAAAATCTGATCCGTAATAGACGAGGAAAATGGTCAGATGTTGGTGTCCCTCATAAAGGTTGGTCGTGTGTGGATATTGAAGATTTGGGTTCGCCTGAAATAGAGTGTGAAATGTGCGAATCACAAACAATTCGTTATGTACATCATATGCAGCATCCAACCTATCCACATATTTTGAAAGTGGGTTGTGTTTGTGGCGGACATATGGAGTTCGATCTTCTAGCCGCTCAACTACGTGAAACCTCGATGAAAAATCGAGCATCAAAAAGAAAAAGATGGTTATCCCGAAAATGGAAGTTATCACTCAAGGGAAATCAATATCTAAAAACTGATGGCTATAGAATCACTGTTTATGAACGTGACTCTCGTTGGGGTGCGACCGTGAGCAAAGAAGATAATTTAATCACTCGCCATTTATTTAGAATGTTTGAAAATCAAGATGAAGCAAAGTTAGGCGCCTTTGATTTAATAACCTTGCTAGAGAGTGATAATTCATAATTTTCGAGCTGTGGCGATATGCCTAACAAAAACTTGAAACTGGACGGCACTACGTACCGCCATTTAAGTAAAAGTTATGCATCACCAAGGAGTTGATTTCAGTGGAAGATAAAAAGCCATACTTATATTTGAACGCATTCTTGGCCAAAGATGAGCATTCTTCTCTGCAAGCAGCAGACTACCTAAAAGTATCGTCTCAAGTTAATGCATATGAACTTGATAGAAAGCATGAGCTTGAAGGAAAATTATTCGTAAAAATTCCCACAGAAAAAAAACCAAAATGGAGTGGTTTTACTGAGAATATAACAGGCGTTTCGTTAGATGAGCTTGCCAATCGTTCTAGCTCTGCAGTTCTTATTATAAAAACATCTACTGCTACAATGGCTTTTACTTTCGTTTATGGTCGATTCCTGATAGATACGAAATATTTTGTGCATGATTTCGGAATAAAAACTGCACTAAACACACTTAATCATGACAGTTTACGAAGTGTTGACCTTTTCACGTTAGAAGATCAGGCTGTCCAGAAAAAGTCACAAGCTTCTAGGGAGTCTTCTGTCGGTGTGTTTGGTATTGACATTTCGAGAGATGTTCTTAGGGCGGTCACGGGCTCACCTAAAGATGGCGTGAGTTTGAAAAACATCTCTGGCGGAGACTCTGTTTTTTCATTTGGCGTAGAAATGGATGTGGATGAAATATCCCAATTGGTTGATTTGCTCTCCGGTTATTATGCAAATGATTCATATAAAAGTAACTTTTCTTGGGTTGATAATATTAGGAAGATTAAAGAGAAGTCCGAAATTGACCGTTTAGATTCTAAGTTAATTGATAAGATTAAAGCAAAGAGCACCGAAATAACCATAACTATCCCAGAGATTATTCAATGGGACAGTATTTATGGATTCAGCTTCACTCGAACCAAAAGCTCCATAAAACCAACAATTGAGCCGAAAGAGTACCTTGACAATACAGATGTTGCGGCAATTTCAGTTGATTCAATCAAGCGTGACAAATTATTTGTTTACGACGTTAATGAAAATGAGTCTGAGCACCAAATATATAAGTGCATCTATTTCGAACACAAGGAAATAGATAAGACTTACATATTGTTTGCAGGATTATGGTATGAAATCGATAATAATTTTGTGGCTAGAGTAGACTCTACACTGGGGCAAATAAAAGTATCGTCCTTAGCCTTTCCCAGGGTTCATGTATGGGACGAAGTCAAAGACGGAAAAACTAAATCAAAGATTGAATCAGAGGGTGATTACAATGAGCGAGCTTCGATTAGCCATAGCTATTACTTGCTCGATAAAAAATTGATAAAAAGCAACAGAACTACTACTCCTATTGAGTTGTGTGATTTAATGACAAATAATAAGCAATTTATTCATGTTAAACACAGGAAAGGTGGTTCAGCTGGTTTAAGTCACCTTTTTGCACAAGGTAGCGTCTCTGCTGAGATTCTACTTGGCGACAAAGAGTTCAGGAAAAAAGCGAGGACTGTTTTAAAACGTGTGAGTAGCGGCTTGCAGGATAGTGTACCCCTTAATAGTTTTAGAAGCGATGGTGTTGAAGTTGTGTTTTTGATTTTGGGTGAGGATTCAGCAAGCCTAAAGAGCAACCTACCATTCTTTAGTAAAGTTAATCCGACATTCCGCACCTGATTTAGGAATAAATTTGCCGATAGCGCTCACCCAATACCTCCAAAATGATCTGCTGGT
>NZ_JAPCIY010000152.1:0-2476 GCF_027707645.1 Aeromonas sp. QDB30
AAGCAGAGAAAATCGATACAGAACAGGACCTTGGAAGGAGTTTTAAAGGGACTCAACGCTTAAGGTCCTGTACATGATACCAGCCAGGTCATGGAACCAGGCGCCGATACCTCCTTCCTGGCGGCTGTCTGTCGGGCTGCCCACAACGCGGGTGTCACGACCATCGCCACCCGGGTGGAAGATAAACGGCAGGTTGAATTGTTGTCCAGTTTGCATATCGATGGTTATCAGGGGTTCGTTCACCCTGCATTTCCACTGGCATAAGCGGTACAACTCGATAGAAAGGGGCCCATTAAGGGCCCTTTTTTATATCTGTTTAGAATATGTACATCATTTTTACGCGACATATAGGTAATATCACTAAAACTCGCGCTGTTACTTATTTGATTTTTATATGTAAAAAATATTCGTTCGATTCGCTGCATCGGATGAAGTCAAAGAGACTCAACCCTGTACATTTTTGCAACGGAAGCAGGACGGGGGCGTATCTAGAGTGTAGGCATCAAGATCTGTCACCCTGGAGCAATGGATATGCGCACCCAAATCATCGACAAAACCGTGGTCGTCTCTTCCGTAGAAGGCAACGTTCAGATCCTGCTTGCCGATGGCAGCAGTCGCCCTCTCCAGCCTGGCGAGATACTGCAGCCTGGCGCCAGACTCAATATCGCTGATGATGCCAAATTGATGCTGGCGCCCTACGATGACAAACCTGCAGAGGGCAATGGTGTCCCGGCAGGGACAGAGATGCCTCCAGAGGGGCAATCTTCCTCATCGGTTGCCAATCATCAGCAAGGCTCGCCTGAAGTGTCGCCAGAAATTGCGGCGTTGCAACAATCCATCCTGCAAGGGGTTGACCCGACCAAGAACTTCGAAGCCTCTGCTGCCGGTGGGGCACCTGCCGCCGGTGGTGGTGGCGGTATCGGCGGGGTCGCTGGGGCCAGTGGCAATGGTGGTTTTGTTGTCATAGATCGCATCGGAGATGCGACCATAGCCGAGGCCGGATTCGATACCGGCTATGACACGTTGATCGATCAGAATGTGCTGCAGGAAGACGATCTTCTGCCCGAGAATCAGCTCGATGATCAGGATGAGTCTGCTGTTACCCAGGAAGATCAGGCCATCAGTGGCAATGTGCTCGACAACAGCAACAATCCGGATGGTCCCCTTGATACGTCTGTCATTTCCTATAGCTGGGGCAGCAATCAGGGAATTGCTGCCGGCGTTGAGAGCACGCTGGATGGGATTGGTACGCTGATCATCAATGCCGACGGCTCCTATACCTTTACCCCTGCGCTGAACTACACAGGCCCTGTACCTGCGGTCAATTACACCGTAACGGATGGGGATGATACCAACGACTCCACTCTGACCATCACCATCACCCCTGTAGATGAGCCTGTCTCGCTGAATGGATTGCAGGTCGAGGGTGGTGAGCTTGTCCTTGAAGAAGCCGCATTGCCGGATGGCTCAGCCCCCGATGGCGCCGCCTTGACCAAGAGCAGTACCTTTACATTCAATGCGGCAGATGGAGTACAAAGCCTGACACTGGGAGGTGTGACGCTGATCAGCAATGGCCAGGTCTTGACCACCTTCCCCCAGGGGATCCCCAGTCCTTTGGGAAATCAACTGCTGGTGACCGGCGTCAGCTACAACCCGGTGACAGGGGTTGGCAGCGTGACCTACAGCTACACCCTGAACGATAACGAAACACATAACAAACCTGCAAATGATGGGGCTCTGACGGAGAGCTTCAACGTCGTGTTGACGGACCTCGATGGCGACACGACCAGTGCAGGGCTGGATGTCGTGGTGCTGGATGACGTGCCGACGGCGGTGAGCGACGTCAACCCGACGGCGGCGAGCGAGAGCAACCTGGTCCTCAATGGCAACGTCATCACCAACGACGTGCAGGGGGCGGATGGCGCGGCGGTGACCGCGGGCACCCTGAGCGGGACCTACGGCAGCCTGGTGCTCAATGCCAACGGCACCTACACTTACACCCTCAACCCGAACGACGGTGACTTCAAGGCGCTGACCGGGGGCGGGGTGGGCAGCGAAGTGTTCACCTACACCCTGACGGATGCGGACGGAGACGTGAGCACGGCGTAACGGTTCACCCAGACCAGTTGACAGGTAAAAAATGAGACGATCGTCCGGTGATCCACTATTGCCTCTTGCGTGATCCTGTCAGCTTGGCACCATCAGGGGCATGAGCACATCCATGACCCCACCGGCCGCTTCGCCGCTGACCCTTGAGCAGGCTAATGAACTTATTCAGAAGCTGATGGCGCGCATCGCCGAGCTAGAAGACCGACTCAACCAGCACAGCGGCAATTCCTCCAAGCCTCCTTCCAGTGATGGGCCAGGCTCACCACCACCTGCTCGGCCGCGCCTTGCCTCAGGTAATACCAATCAGATTAAAGATGTGATCTAATTGCTCTATTCTGGTTTCACTGTACTCAGTATGTCCGATCCA
>NZ_JAPCIY010000153.1:0-2448 GCF_027707645.1 Aeromonas sp. QDB30
GTAAGCGCCCCTAGATCAGCACCTGTTTTTCGGACAATACGCTCGTCACACTTAACCTCATCGTTTCTTCATCGAGGTTTCAGCTATGACTACGCAACAACGTGACGTATTTTGGCAGCAGCAGATCGCATCTTGGCTCTCATCCCGACTTTCCGCCCCCGCTTTCTGTAAACTCCATGACCTCAGCTACCACCAGTTCTCCTACTGGCGCAGAAAGCTGGCAACACCCCAACTCGATAAGGCTGACTCGTCTGCCGGATTTGCTCGTGTCACCCTGCCGCCCTCTCAGACGACCCACCCAGGCTTGACCCTCACCTTGCCCAACGGCATCGCCATCTCCGACCTGCATGCCAGCAATATTGAATTGCTCGGCGCTATCATGAGGCTCTTGTAATGCGCCCGCGTTACCTGCGACCGGCCCTGACTCTGCCGCAGATCTACCTCTACCGGGCGCCCATCGATTTTCGCAAACAGGCCAATGGCCTGGCGGCGCTGGTCGAGCAGCAACTCGGGCACAATCCATTCTCCGGTGCCCTCTATGCCTTCACCAATCGCCGCCGCAACAAGATCAAGTGCCTGATGTGGGAGGACAACGGCTTTGTGCTCTATTACAAGGCGCTCGCCGAGGAGAAATTCAAATGGCCATCCCCTGCCGATGAGCTGCTCTCCCTCTCGGCTGAGCAGATCAATTGGCTGCTCGATGGCTATGATATTTCCCTGATGAAAGGCCACAAAAAATTGCACTATGAAACGCTCTGAATCGGGCTAAATAAGTGCTTTACTACGTTGTTTTTGTTATAATTTAGCCATGAAAATAACGCCTGAATACCTCACCCCATTGCCCGAACTCGGCAGCCTTTCCGCTGCTGAGTTGTTGGTGGTGATTGCTGATTTTCAGCAACAACTGGCGTTGCAACAAGAAGCCCTCCTTTCCAAAGACGCGGCTATCGCGCGGCGTGATTCTCATATCTTGCTGCTTGAAGAGCTGCTGCGCTTACGCAGGGCGCAGCGCTTTGCCGCCAGCAGTGAAAAGCTCGCCAGCCAGCTCCAGCTCTTTGATGAAGCCGAGATGGAAGTCGAGATCGACACTCTGCAAGCACAGTTGCCTGAAGCCGCCACCGCCAAGATCGCTCCCAAGCGTCGTCAGCGCGGCTTTTCTCCGTCATTGGTGCGCGAACGTCTCGAACTGACCCTCAGCGATGAAGAGAAAGTCGGGGCCAGCAAGGTCTTCTTCACCAAAGTCAAAGAAGAGCTGAAGTTCATCCCGGCCCAACTCAAGGTGCTGGAGATCTGGCAAGAGAAGGCAGTATTCGAGCGCGATGGCGAACAGGTGATCCTCGCGGCCAAACGTCCGGTGCATCCACTGGGCAAATGCGTTGCCACCCCGTCACTGCTGGGCTACATCATCACCTCGAAGTATGCTGATGGCCTGCCGCTCTACCGCCTGGAGCAGATGTTCAAGCGCCATGGGCAGGAAGTGAGTCGCACCAGCATGGCACACTGGCTCATCCGTCTGGATGACGTGTTCCAGCCCCTGATGAACCTGCTGCGCGAAGAACAAAACAGCGCCGCTTACCTTCAAGCTGATGAGACCCGGATCCAGGTCCTCAAGGAAGCGGGCAAAACGGCCCAATCGGATAAGTGGATGTGGGTCACCCGCGGCGGTCCCCCGGGCCGACAATCAGTATTATTTGAATATGATCCGTCGCGTGCCGGCAGCGTACCCGTGCGCCTGCTGGCCGGTTTTGACGGTATCCTGCAAGCTGATGGTTATTCTGGCTACGCCGAGGTGTGCCGCACAAACGGGCTCACCCGTATCGGCTGCTGGGATCACGCCCGGCGTAAATTTATCGAAGCAACGAAGGCTGTCCCCGCGAAAGACCAACGTAAAGCCAGCAAGGCCGATGTGGCGTTGGGCTATATCAGCAAACTCTATGCTATCGAACGGGAGCTGCGGGACGGCAGTGATGCCGAGCGCTATCAGGGGCGGCAGTCACGCAGCGTGCCGCTGCTGGCAGAGTTCAAAATCTGGTTGGAAGAGCAGATCGGCAAGGTGATGAAAGGGTCGCTGACGAGAAAAGCGATGGAGTACACGCTGGGACAGTGGTCTTGCCTGGTAGGTTACTGCATGCGCGGCGATCTGCATATCAGCAACGTGCTGGCGGAAAACGCGATCCGCCCGTTTGCGGTGGGTCGCAAGGCGTGGTTGTTCGCCGATAGCGCGCAAGGAGCGAAGGCGAGCGCGACCTGCTACTCGCTGCTGGAAACAGCCAAGGCCAATCAGCTGGAGCCGTCAGCGTATATCAATTATGTGCTGGAGCGGATCGGCGACGCGGACAGCCTGGAAAAGCTGGAAGCGCTGCTACCGTGGAATGTGGCGTTGGAGCCGATTTCAAAAAAAGTGGCGCAATACCGTTAGGGCAAGTACGTCGATTTAACGGCGCTTAC
>NZ_JAPCIY010000154.1:0-2352 GCF_027707645.1 Aeromonas sp. QDB30
CGATGTGGAGCGGGTGATGTCACTTTGTAGCCGAGATTGGATAAAACTGACCTAATGTTTAATCCGATTGGTATGACAACTCGATCCCGCTCTGTTGTCCCTTGTGCTTGAGCCAGACTTTGTCCGTCTCTGCGTCCGTTATGCCACTAACAAGAAGCCCAGTCGACAGACTGGGCTTTTTTTCGTCTCCACGGTCTCCTCTTCGATCTTCGCAGCAGAAGCATTGCCTTCTTGAGCCGTGAGCTTGCTAGTAATAGACGCAGAGCCAGACGGTTGTCTCGGTCGGATGGGTCCACTCCACCCTGTGCTGAAGGTGCGCCGGGATGTTGATGTAATCCCCCGGCCCCAGATGGACGCGTTCCTGTACCCCGGTATCCGGTGTGATGAAGACCAGGATGGCCTCTCCCTGCACCAGCAATACCCATTCGTGTTCATCCTGATCGAACCACTCTCCGGTAGGGGTCTGCTGCCCCTGGGAGAGAATGCGCTCGATACGAACATTGTTGGTACTGACCAGATCCGCGAACACTTCACTGGGCAGGGGGGAGGGGATCTGGCCAAGCAGGTTGCCTGTGTGCATGGGCTTCTCTCCGGTAGATGGGAACGTGGCTAGCTAAGAGTGTAGAAGCTTGGGATGGGCCGCTCTCATGGAGAATGAGGCCTCCAACGAGCCCTTTTATGAAAAACTTCGGGGAAATGGGGGCTTATCCGCTGCAATCTCGCCAAATTCTTGCTATTTTGCGCGCCAGCAAGCAAACGATTTCCTTCACACTTTCAGGATGAACTATGGCAACGCAACAAACGACGGCCCGCGCCGGCAATGGCGGGTTTCTGGATTCCTATTTCTCCATCAGCCAGCGTGGCAGCACGGTGCGACAGGAGCTGCTGGCCGGGTTGACCACCTTCCTGGCGATGGTCTACAGCATCATCGTCGTGCCGAACATGCTGGGCGCAGCCGGTTTTGAGCAGGGCCCGGTGTTTGTGGCCACCTGTCTGATCGCCGCCTTCGGCTCCCTGCTGATGGGGCTCTGGGCCAAGCTGCCGATGGCCATCGGTTGTGCCATCTCTCTCACCGCCTTTACCGCCTTCAGCCTGGTGCTGGGTCAGGGGCTGAGCATTCCGGTCGCGCTGGGCGCTATCTTCCTGATGGGGGTGCTGTTCACCCTGATCAGCGTCACCGGCGTGCGCCAGTGGATCCTGGACAACCTTCCCTCCGGCATCGCCCACGGTACCGGCATCGGTATCGGCTTGTTCCTGCTGCTGATCGCCACCAACGGGGTCGGCATGGTGATCAAGAATGAAGGGGCTGGCCTGCCGGTGCAGCTCGGCGAGATCACTGCCTTCCCGGTCATCATGACGGTGCTGGGTCTGGCTGCCATCTTCGGCCTGGAGCGCCGCAAGGTGCCGGGCGGCATCCTGATGGTGATCATCGCCATCTCCATCCTCGGCCTCATCTTCGATCCGAAAGTGACCTGGCAGGGCTTCTTCGCCATGCCGAGCCTGAGTGGCGAGAATGGCTCCCTGGTGGGCAGCATGGATCTGCTGGGCGCCCTCAATCCGGTGGTGATTCCGACCGTGTTGGCGCTGGTGATGACCGCCGTGTTTGACGCCACCGGCACCATCCGTGCCGTGGCTGGTCAGGCTGGCCTCATCAACGAGCGTGGTCACATCATCAGCGGTGGCAAGGCCCTGACTGCGGACTCCGTCAGCAGCATGGTGGCGGGCGTGGTAGGTGGTGCTCCGGCAGCCGTCTACATCGAATCCGCCGCAGGGACAGCTGCCGGCGGCAAGACAGGTCTGACCGCCACCCTGGTCGGCGTGCTCTTCCTGCTGATGATCTTCCTCTCCCCGCTGAGCTATCTGGTACCGGCCTACGCCACCGCACCGGCCCTGATGTATGTGGGCCTGCTGATGCTGGGCAACGTCACCAAGCTGGACTTCAACGACTCGGTCGATGCCCTCTCCGGCATGCTGTGCGCCGTCTTCATCGTGCTCACCTGCAACATCGTCACCGGCATCATGTTAGGCTTCGTGGCCCTGGTGGTCGGCCGCCTGTTTGCCGCCGAGTGGAAGAAGCTCAACATCGGCACCGTCATCATCGCCGTGGCCCTGGTGATCTTCTACGCCGGTGGCTGGGCCATCTAATCCTCACGCTATCGAGAAGGGCCCTGCGGGGCCCTTTTTCATGGCTGTGAGGCGGCTAACACTTTCCCGGATCTTCCCCATCCGCTCGTTTCAGATTGAAACGTCAGGCTTTGTTTGTTGTTTCAGATCCTGTACAGATCTAGTTATCACCTGACACCGGCCTCAAACCGGTGTCTTGTTTACGCTACTTTAGTGCGCACTTCCTTC
>NZ_JAPCIY010000155.1:0-2122 GCF_027707645.1 Aeromonas sp. QDB30
AGGCAGAGAAAATCCAAGCAAAACAACACGTTAGACGGTATTATTAATTCGCTTGCCGCTTAAGGTTCTGTACATGTATTCGGACTGAAAAAGTGGAAATCAATATCCCTATAAAGCCTTTCATCGGAACAAAATACCACTCCATCCTCTCTAAATAATACAAGATCACACAAAATCATGACAACGTAGCACTTTCATTTTTTTAAAAAAAACATCAAACAAAGAATTGACCCAAACGAGTCATTGTAATAATGTTGTGAACACAAGTTAACACCCTAGGCTACATTTTTACAACTAGTTATCAATGCCCATTTATCAAAGGTGGTTTATGTCTTTTTTAACACCCGCAGAAAGTTTACCACTTCTTAGATTTAATGAACTAGTAATCAGAGCCGCTACGTTAAATGATATGAACAGTATCTATACAATGGGTTATGATGCTTGGGGAGATGGATTAGAACTCAACAAGTATTTGTTTTCCTGTAATAATTCTGAAAAATATAAAAAAGGAACCTGGTATATTCTTGAAGAACGCAATTGTATTCTAAGTTCTATTATATGTTATTCACTACCTTCCATTTCTGACATTTCAACCATAGGTATAGGGTCTCTATCTACAGTTTCTGATAAAAGGCGAAATGGCTTTGCCAGAATACTATTAGACGCAGTAAAAAAAGAGTATTGCAACCGATTTAAAACAAGAGCATTTATTCTTTATTCCGATATTAACCCTGACTACTACAAGATATCAGGATTCGAACCTCTACCAGATTCCCTTCAAAATAAAAAAAATACTACATG
Source organism: Aeromonas sp. QDB30 (assembly GCF_027707645.1). NCBI lineage: Bacteria > Pseudomonadati > Pseudomonadota > Gammaproteobacteria > Aeromonadales > Aeromonadaceae > Aeromonas > Aeromonas sp. QDB30. The sequence continues at coordinate 802 of NZ_JAPCIY010000155.1, forward strand.
CATGGTTAATTGTAATGACATCGACATGGAAACAATAATTAAAAACTTTAGAAAAAACGCTCCATTATATTTCTAGCCTCCACTGTTTTGTAGAGTTGTACCATAACTAACATAAGGAAATGAAAAATGAGTAACTCGAAGATTAAATTTATGAAACAAGCAAGTATTGTCATTGCTGCCACCGCATCTGGCGTCGTAGGCGCAACAACTATAGATGCCAAAAACAATACAATTGAAGAATTGAAACAGTTTGAATCCAAGAAACCAGAAGCAATGAAATCTCTACTTGAAAAGCTGCAAGCTCAAAATAGCAAAGACCCAATATTTCAGAATATAGAAGATATCGCAAAAGAAGCAATTGAAAAAATCGAAAACTCTGACAAATATGCATCAAGAGTATATTTAAAGCCTCAGCAGGCACACTCAGAGTTATAATAAACACCCAGATTAATAAAGCCCAGCGTACGCCGGGCTTATACTATGGCATTATATCAATATGAATGAACTTATGAGTTTCTCGGCAACACTTTCCTCCATAGAGAAGGCAGCCCTCAAAGAAATACTTTGCAATAGAATTGTTGGCTATTTTAATGATAAAAATGAACTATCTAATTTAAGCCAAGAAAAAATATCAAGTTTTAATGCATTGTCGCATGCAATACGGGAACTTACACCATACAGTAGCGATATACCTCAGAATGGCATTTCTTTTTATGGTCGCCCCACATGGCTAACAGATGACTTACTAGATGCGCTCCAAAGAGAAGCGCAAGAAAGAAAAAATAAGAAATTAGACAGGGTAGATCATTTTCTTAGTTGTGGGGGAGAATTAGCTGACAAACTATCAGTGAACAAAGATATAATAGAATTCATATCAGAACATGTTGGGAATATAAAGCCCACTGGTATAGCGAGCTATCTATACTACGATTTTCAGGGAGGGGGGATAAAACCACATGTTGATACAGAAGTATTTTATATTAATCTGATAATCATGTTAAAACACGATGCCCCTTATGATGGCGTAGAACCATCATCGACTATTATATTCCCGCCAGGAATGCCATCTGAAAAATATCAATTAAAGGTAGGGGAAGTAATTTTAATGCATGGTAGTAGCACTATACATACAAGGTCAATAATCAGCAATGGAGAAGACATTCACTTATTGACTATTGGATTTCAAAAGACATCTAACAATTAACAGTGGCATCATATCGTATGCAACAGCATGAAAACATAGAACCGTCATTCCGCACCTGATTTTGCTATTTTCAGTGCTTGACGGCGATCGGCCGTTCTGATCTATTACTCTCTTTTG
>NZ_JAPCIY010000156.1:0-1919 GCF_027707645.1 Aeromonas sp. QDB30
GGCGTGCATCGAGAAGACAGATTATCCCATCCCGGCAGAACTGATGCCGTCAACCCCGTCCTGGTGAATAGATACCAAAAAACTTCTTATCTATTTTTATATAATAATGGTGATAAAATATATGTAAGATTGATTTGTTTTGTGTCCGGCAAAAATGTTTTTATTGGGAGCTGTGTCAGGCTTTAAATATTGATAATTTATTTACTCTATTATTTTATTTTATTTTATTTTATTTTATTTTATAGGTGTAAATATATAAAAATGGTGATTAATGAAGAAGATAATTTATAACGACTATTTTATGTCAGAGTTTATGTTTTATTTTTTGGAAAAAAAACGTGAATATGATATACAATCAGTTGCTAATCAAATTAAATCAAAAAAACTACCGCTTTTATTAAAATTGTTCATGTGGAGAGTTGTTCCTTTTGGATATATTTTTTTGTTTTTAGTTGTAAGGTGTTTTCAAAAAAAACAAATGACGAGACTCTCGAAAGATAGTATATTATATTTCGGGGTTGATAATATATATAATTTGACAAAACTGATGTACGGTAATGTGGATATAGATCGTCATGTACTTTGGTTTTGGAATCCTATATCTTCTCTCGGTGTCAATAAGTATGACAACTGGGTTCATGTATATTTATTTATACCATTATTGAAGTATTCTGGGGTTCAGTTATGGTCATTTGATAAATGCGATGTGGAAAAGCATAAGCTAATATATCACCCGCAAATACATAATTCTGCTCATCTGTTGTCGTATTCGCTCCCCCATATGACAAATTTTAAAAAAACATTTAAAAGTGATAGGCATAGCTTTTTATTCGTTGGTAAAGATAAAGGGCGTCTCAAAAATCTTATTAATGTCAAAAGTATACTTTCAAAATCCAATGTGGATTGTGAACTATATATTACCCCAGATGAAAAAGGGCGTTACTCTAACAAAGATTTCTTATTATTAGAAGAACACAATTTAAGTTATATAGATTATTTGAAAAAAGTATCTTCTCATTCCGGTTTAATCGATTTTGTTCAGGCGGGGCAGAGTGGAGTCACTTTAAGAGCCTTAGAGGCTTTATACTTGAGGAAAAAGTTAATCACTAACAATCATCATATTAAAGAATATGATTTTTATCATCCATCAAATGTGTTTTTTATAGACGAAAATATGGATAGTGAACAGTTGTTGTCTTTTTTGGACTCTAGTTTTGTTGATGTTTCTCCAGATGTATTGGCTAAGTATGATATAAATGATTTATTGAACTCGGTGTTTGAATAATTTTTCTTATTTTTCTCTTTGAGTATTTATTTGGTTATATTCAAATAAATGGCTATAAATAATAAATGTATTGTGGTAGCGGAAAGGAAATTGGACTAGTTGTCATGAAATTACCTCTACTATAGCAGTTAGACTACTGGTCTACTCCGAAAGGGGATTGTGATTAAGTGAGCAAAATACGAAAAATTGCTTTTGTTTTGAGAATGTTCATTATAACAAGCTATCAGCTGCATGGGGGCGGCTTCCTACCATCATTCGTATGTTCCAAATGAACTGAGCTTGCCTGTGGGATGTTTTCAATTATCTTTATATAAGATCAAGTTAGCTGCTTCTATACTGTATACAGGTCATGAAACTGTTTTTCATCCAATATTTTAACTTGTTTGTTACTGGTTATAATGTATTTACACATACCATGGAAATAATTTTTGGTATATATAGTGTTGGACAGTTTTATGAAACAGCATGCTAATCATAAAAATAGTATATTAGTGTAAGCTATAAATAACTTTATGTCAGGTATTGGCTATTTTTATATATAAAACATGTAGTATAACTTAGGGAAGGTGCGAATAAGCGGGGAAATTCTTCTCGGCTGACTCAGTCATTTCATTTCTTCATGTTTGAGCCGATT
>NZ_JAPCIY010000157.1:0-1817 GCF_027707645.1 Aeromonas sp. QDB30
TACTTACTGGTATTCGGAGTTTGCATGGGGTTGGTAAGTCGGGATGACCCCCTAGCCCAAACAGTGCTCTACCCCCAGTAGTATTCGTCCGAGGCGCTACCTAAATAGCTTTCGGGGAGAACCAGCTATCTCCGAGTTTGATTGGCCTTTCACCCCCAGCCACAGGTCATCCCCTAACTTTGCAACGTTAGTGGGTTCGGTCCTCCAGTTGATGTTACTCAACCTTCAACCTGCCCATGGCTAGATCACCCGGTTTCGGGTCTACACCTTGCAACTAGACGCCCAGTTAAGACTCGGTTTCCCTACGGCTCCCCTATACGGTTAACCTCGCTACAAAATGTAAGTCGCTGACCCATTATACAAAAGGTACGCAGTCACCCCGAAGGGCTCCCACTGCTTGTACGTACACGGTTTCAGGTTCTATTTCACTCCCCTCACAGGGGTTCTTTTCGCCTTTCCCTCACGGTACTGGTTCACTATCGGTCAGTCAGGAGTATTTAGCCTTGGAGGATGGTCCCCCCATATTCAGACAGGATGTCACGTGTCCCGCCCTACTCGATTTCACATCAAGGTTGTTTTCGTGTACGGGGCTATCACCCTGTATCGCCGGCCTTTCCAGGACCGTTCCACTAACTTCCAAGATGCTTAAGGGCTAATCCCCGTTCGCTCGCCGCTACTGAGGGAATCTCGGTTGATTTCTTTTCCTCGGGGTACTTAGATGTTTCAGTTCTCCCGGTTCGCCTCGCTGCGCTATGTATTCACGTAGCGATACCTAGCTTATGCTAAGTGGGTTTCCCCATTCGGAAATCCGTGAGTCGTAATGTCTCTTACCGACTGCTCACGGCTTATCGCAGGTTAGTACGTCCTTCATCGCCTCTGACTGCCAAGGCATCCACCATGTACGCTTAGTCACTTAACCATACAACCCCAAGAAGTGTCGTCGAAACGGCATTCAAGTTGCTGTACAACAAGGACCAAATAAAATTTGGTTTTCGCCAAGAAGTTTCCAAAGCACTTGTAACAAATGTTTGAGAACTACTTTTTAAATCAGCTTTCCAGATTGTTAAAGAGCATGTTTGCAACGGCACGAGGCCGAAGAAAACAGAGTTAAGAATCAGTTCTTAACTCTGCATTCTTGTTAGCAAGAAGAGAAGTGGCGTCCCCTAGGGGATTCGAACCCCTGTTACCGCCGTGAAAGGGCGGTGTCCTAGGCCTCTAGACGAAGGGGACGAAAATCATGTTTTGCGAAGTAAACTTCGCAATGATTTTCGTAAAGGCGACGCCGAGCCTGCGAGGCTAGCGGCCTTTAGCGCTGTTCGTTGTTATCGCTAACTTTGAATTGGGTAGCAACTTGCGCCGCTATTCACATCCCAACCCAACGAACGGGCTTCTCTCATTCAACCGAAGTTGAATAAGCACTGACGCTTTCGCATCAGGTCTTTGCTCTAACTACTTTGAATCAAGGCAATCTGTGTGAACACTCAACAACTTCGTCATCATTAAGGTAAGGAGGTGATCCAACCCCAGGTTCCCCTAGGGTTACCTTGTTACGACTTCACCCCAGTCATGAATCACACCGTGGTAAACGCCCTCCCGAAGGTTAAGCTATCTACTTCTGGTGCAACCCACTCCCATGGTGTGACGGGCGGTGTGTACAAGGCCCGGGAACGTATTCACCGCAACATTCTGATTTGCGATTACTAGCGATTCCGACTTCATGGAGTCGAGTTGCAGACTCCAATCCGGACTACGACGCGCTTTTTGGGATTCGCTCACTATCGCTAGCTTGCAGCCCTCTGTACGCGCCATTGTAGCAC
>NZ_JAPCIY010000158.1:0-1805 GCF_027707645.1 Aeromonas sp. QDB30
GCCTGCACATCGGCCTGGAAGCACTTTATTGCCGATGTGGAGCGGGTGATGTCACTTTGTAGCCGAGATTGGATAAAGCTGACCTAATGTTTAATCCGATTGGTATAAGTTATTGTTTTATAGGTGTTTATAACTGAATTTATAAAAATCAAAATGTACTTGATGTTCATCATATGAGTCGTTAATTTGTCCATCAAGCAAAAGCGGAACACGGCTTTCTGCACAGACGACAAGGATGTATGTAGTTGTGCGGTTGAGGTGTAGCGGGAACTGCCCCTGATGCGGTGTGCTGCTTTTGCTTATTTAAATAGACCTTAACAGGCACAGCTGATTATTGGCATGACCCCTCACCGGCTTAATGAGAGGTTGGGCACCAGCAGTTGCTGTGCAGTATATCGCGGCATCACTGAAGATCGTGACTCCAGCATGATTGGAGTGATGCAGTACAACACACGTTAATGTAGGTATAAACGAATGAAAGCTAACAAAATTCTGGTTGCTATGGGTGTTGGTTCCATGCTGCTGTGCGGCACCGCTTTTGCTGCTGGCAACACCGGTTCAGGTAAAGTCACCTTCAACGGTGAAATCATCAACGCTCCTTGCTCCGTTGCTCCTGAGTCTGTTGACCAGGTAGTTGAAATGGGTCAGATCAGCACCAAAGAGCTGGCCAACGGTGGCGAGTCCAACTCCAAGCCGTTCAGCATCAAGCTGCTGAACTGTGAAATCTCCGACAAGGAAGATGCCGTCAAGGTAACCTTCAGCGGTGCCAAAGACCCGGTAGATTCCAGCCTGCTGGTTATCGGTGGTGGTGACGCCGCTGGTGCCGGTATCAAGATGACCGCCCCGGGTGGTGCCGCTATCGTACTGGGTACTCCGACTTCAGCCTTTACCCTGGCTAATGGTGATAACGAACTGCCGTTCAGCGCCGTGCTGAAAGGTTATGACGATCAGATCGCCAACCCGCTGAAAGCCGGCGCTTTCACTGCAGTGACCAACTTTACTCTCTCCTACGAGTAATAGAGTGCCTTAACGTGTGATCAGGGTTGTGGTCAGGGCGGGAGCATACTTTGATTTTGAATGTTTTTTACTCAAAAATGGCGCGCTATATTTCATAACTCAGCAGAAAAAATCATTTTTCTCCGAGATTTTTAACGTCGTACGCCTGATGGACGAAAAACAAACGAAGTATGCTCCCGCCCTGGGGTTGTGGTGGTGCGAACCACCACAACCTCACACATTCTGTCTCCTCACATCGAACCTTGATCATGAAAACTTCAATGATGGCAGCCATGGTGCTGCAGCTGGTGATGATGGCGGGATCAGTCCACGCCAATGAACTCACGGATGGACTGGCCGAATCGGGCTGTACGCTGGAGGTGCTGCGCAGCATTCCGCTGCAGGCTCAGCAGCCGGGCACGCTGAAAATCAGCGGCTGTCAGGTTGAAGGGGCGACGGAGGCATCACTGCCTTTTATTTCCATGTCCGTGCGCGGTGCCATGAGCGATGAGCTGGGCATTTTCAACAACGGCCAATATCACAAGGTATCCGGCGAGCGCTTTATTGTCTCGGATATCGTCAACAGTGATCTGGAATTCAATTTGGGACTCACCAGCAGTCAGCTGTTTTTCCAAGACAGTACGACGCTGTTTGAACTCAATTATATGTAAGCAAGCCAATTGCTTAGGGAAGGTGCGAACAAGTCCCTGATATGAGATCATGTTTGTCATATGGAGCCATGAAAAAGGGTTCATCATGAGTCATCAGCTCACCTTCGCCGACAGTGAATTCAGCAGTAAGCGCCGTCA
>NZ_JAPCIY010000159.1:0-1735 GCF_027707645.1 Aeromonas sp. QDB30
ATGATCTCGCACCTCGATAACTGTACGTAAGATCAGTATAGTTCGTGGTAACTGACTGCTAATCATGGGTAATCAGGTAGGCGTAACCACGCTGGTGGCAGGCTACTATCTGTCGGAAGCGCTCGGCCGTTTTCGCCGCGCCTTCCCGGCGGTACAGATCGAGGTGAAAGAGGATGAGCAGCCCTACCTCGAGCACCAGATCGTCAACGGTGAGGTGGACGTGGGGATCCTGATGACCAACCGCACCATCCGCCAGGAGGCGTTCGATACCGAGCTGCTGACCCGCTCGCCGCTGCGGGTCTGGCTCGCCGCCAACCACCCCCTCTGCGCCGAGTCGACCCTCTCCCTCAAGGCGCTCGGCGAGGAGCCCATGATCTCGCTGACCGCCGACCAGCTGGACCAGATCATCGGCGGCGGCCTGCGCCGCTACGGCATCTCGCCGCGCATCGTGCTGCGTACCGCCTCGGTGGAGGCGGTACGCAGCCTGGTGGCGAGCCAGCTCGGACTCGCCCTGCTGCCGGACTTTGCCTACCGCCCCTGGTCGCTGGAGCAGGAGCGGGTCGAGGCCCGCGCCATCAAGGAGCCCATTCCCGCCATCGACATTGGCCGGTGTGGCGGCGTGGCTCCCGGCTGGAGTGGACCGCCCGCGAGTTCATCGACATAGTGCGGGATCAGAGCCGGCTGCGGGCCCGCCAGCACCTCCCCCGCTAGGACTGAGCCTGAACAGCCGTGACTCCAGCAAAAAAATCAGATTCATCTGCACTCGATATCGATTTTACAGATACCAAAGCCGCTAAAAATTGAAATTCTCATTGCTCACGGCTTCTCCTACGCTCATGGCTGGTTAACAGGATGTTAATTGTCAGCGTGGCATCACAACCGTGCCCGCCCCAGCAAGGAGAGCAAGATGAAACTGACCCCCCTCACCCTGGCCCTGATCCCGGCGCTGCTGGCAGGCCAGGCCCAGGCAGCCCCCACCACCCTCGGCAAGGGTGAAGGCCAGCTCAACATCGTGGCCTGGGCCGGCTATGTGGAGCGCGGCGAGACCGACAAGAACTACGACTGGGTCACCGGCTTCGAGAAAGAGACCGGCTGCAAGGTCAACGTCAAGACGGCCGCCACCTCGGACGAGATGGTGGCGCTGATGAACGAGGGGGGCTTCGACCTGGTGACCGCCTCCGGCGACGCCAGCCTGCGCCTCATCGCCGGCGGCAAGGTGCAGGTGCTCAACCTGGCGCTCATCCCGAGCTACAGCAAGATAGACCCCCGCCTGCAGAATGCCCCCTGGCACACGGTAGACGGCAAGCACTATGGCGTGCCCTACCAGTGGGGCGGCAACATATTGATGTACAACACCAAGGTGTTTCCCAAGGCGCCCGACTCCTGGAACGTGGTGTTCGAGGAGCAGACCCTGCCGGACGGCAAGTCCAACAAGGGGCGGGTGCAGGCGTTCGACGGCCCCATCCACATCGCCGATGCAGCCCTCTATCTGATGAGCCACCAGCCGGCGCTCGGCATCAAGGATCCCTACGAGCTGAACGAGGATCAGTACAAGGCCGCCCTCGACCTCCTGCGCCAGCAGCGCAAGCTGGTGGGACGCTACTGGCACGATGCCTTCGTCCAGATCGACGACTTCAAGAACGAGGGGGTGGTGGCCTCCAGGGCCGACGCATGATCATTCTCTGCACAAGTTGATCAAGTCTCGATCAGTTGAACGGCTCCAAGTACGATTTTA
>NZ_JAPCIY010000160.1:0-1722 GCF_027707645.1 Aeromonas sp. QDB30
ACCTACGAAGGGCTGCCCTTCATCGAGCGGCTAAGCCTGCTGGTCGAACACGAACAACTGAGCCGGGAGCAGCGTAAGCAAACTCGGCTGGTCAAGCAGGCAAGGCTCAAACTCCAGGCCACGGTGCAGGAGCTGGACTACCAGTCAGCACGCAACCTGGAGCGGTCACAGGTAGCAAACCTGGCCCAAGGAGAGTGGCTGCGCCGGGGCCAGAACCTGCTCATTACCGGCCCCTGTGGCTGTGGAAAAACCTACCTGGCTTGTGCGCTGGGCTACCAAGCCTGTCAGCAAGGGCATAGCACTCGTTACTACCGGCTGCCACGTCTGCTGCTTGAGCTGAGCCAGGCCAAGGTAGATGGCAGTTACGCCAGACTGTTGGGTCAACTGGCAAGGATAGAGCTGCTGATCCTGGATGACTGGGGACTGGAGGCGGTGAATGCCGAACAGCGCAACGCACTGCTGGAGATCATGGATGATCGGTATGGGAAATACTCGACGATAGTGGTCAGTCAGCTGCCAACTGAAGAGTGGTACGCGAGCTTGGGTGACAACACCCTGGCAGATGCGATCCTGGACCGGCTGATGCACAACGCTCACCGGCTGCCACTGAAGGGAGAATCGATGAGGAAGAGGAGAAGTGAGTTGACCCAATCTGAACAGTCGAGTTAGAAACGAGATGACGTGAGCGCGTTAAGGATCAGGGTGTTCACGTTGGCCGGAATGGCTGTTCAACTTCGCCGGAATACGCAAACGCAAACCAGCTTTTCAAATGGCGTAAGCAATTCCAAGAAGGGTCTCTCACGGCGATCACCGCCGGTGAGGATGTTGTTCCTGCTTCCGAGTTGGCTGCTGCCATCAAGCAGATCCGAGAGCTACAACGTCTGCTCGGGAAGAAGACCATGGAGAACGAGATCCTCAAAGAAGCCGTGGAGTATGGTCGAGCAAAAAAATGGATTGCGCATGCGCCCTTGTTGCCGGGGGACGACGATTAAGTGCTGTGAGCCAGGCTCTTAATGTATCGCGTGCGCAGCTATCCGTTCGTGTTCATCGAAAACCGGGTTGGCAAGATGGTCGTCATCATCGCCAGCGTGATGATGCAGCCTTACTTGGCCGTATCATGGAGGCGATGGCAGAGCTTCCCTCCTATGGCTATCGCCGGGTCTGGGCGCTGTTACGGCGCCAGTCTGAGGCAACAGAACAACCTGTGGTAAACGCTAAGCGGGTATATCGCGTCATGCGCGAGCATGGCTTGCTGCTGGAAAGAAAACCAGCTGCACCATTGGCCCAGCAGGCACATAAGGGGCGTGTTGCCGTCAACGAGAGCAATCGACGGTGGTGCTCAGATGGCTTCGAGTTTCGCTGCGATAACGGTGAAAAACTACGTGTCACGTTCGCCATGGATTGCTGCGATAGGGAAGCGTTGGACTGGGCGGCCAGTACTGGGGGTTACGACAGTGACACTGTGCAAGATGTCATGCTGAGGTCTGTCGAACGTCGCTTTGGGGATTCGTTGCCGGCATCACCGGTGGAGTGGCTGACTGATAATGGCTCGGCGTATCGAGCCCATGAGACCCGCGCGTTTGCACGAGAAATCGGGTTGGAGCCCAGAACTACTGCGGTGAGAAGCCCACAGAGCAACGGTATGGCGGAGAGCTTCGTGAAGACGATGAAGCGAGACTATATCGAGATGATGCCAAAACCGGATAGCCGAACAGCGGTAGG
>NZ_JAPCIY010000161.1:0-1700 GCF_027707645.1 Aeromonas sp. QDB30
AACCCAACAAGGAGTTTCGGATTCTTACACAGCCTGAGGATCGGTCAATGGATCCTTAACTGATCGGCATTAGGCCTGCGGGCCCCTTTCTTAGTTGGGAAGACTTTTGTTGGGAAGACTTGTTGCAGACAGGTTGGGTTGCGAAGATGAAAAAGGCCCACCGTCATGGCGGGCCTTCCTCATGGCAGGGCGCTCCTAACGGAGTATCAACCCTGCGCGTTGCTCAGTACCAGCTTGCCATCCTTGACCGGAATGGTGGGGCCGGGTTGCTTCTCCATGCGTACCACCCCCTCCTGGCCGGCGAGGCGGTAGGTGACGTCATAGCCGATGGTGCGGGTGCTGCTCTCCTGCACCGTCTTGCAGCGCTGCTCCGTGGTGGTGTAGGTATCACCGGCCTGCATGTTGCCCTGCACCTGATTCCCGGCATAACCCCCTGCCACGGCACCGGCGGCGGTGGCCACCTTCTTGCCGCTGCCACCGCCAAACTGGTGGCCGACCACGCCGCCCAGGGCCGCGCCAACCACGGTACCCAGGATCTTGTGCTCGTCCTGCACCGGCTTGCGGTGGGTCAGGGTGACGTTGCGGCACTCCTGACGTGGCGTCTTGATGGTCTCGGTCACCGGCTTGCTGGCCAGCACCTCGGCAAACTGGGGCTCTGATGAAAACAGGGATCCGCTGGCGACCGCCGACAATGCCAGCGCAGAGGCAACACCGATCCCGACACCTGCCAACATGGATTTGTTCATCACTCTTCTCCTTGTACTCATACCCGTTGAGGGCTTGGGATCATTCTTGGCATTTTGCGCCGCAGGCTCAAGGCAAGGGCCACGGGATCGCGACAGGGGCTGACTGCGCAAAAAGTGACCGCACAAAAATAGCGTCGGCGATTGGCGACAGGGGGAGCAGGGCCGAGGGCCCCTAAGACGTTTCGCTAATACCTGGGATCTGGCCCCCTTGATACCCTTTCATCCGGTTCCAGCCGGCATCCTGGCCCCGCATCAGGGCACAATGCCGGTCGTGGTGAACCGCGAGTGCCACCCCGTTTTGTGTCCCTGTGAGGAAGGATCCGATGACAGAGCAGAACATGTACGACGCCGGCCTTGGCAAGACGCCCGCCAATTTCGAGGCGCTGACCCCCTTGAGCTTTCTGGGGCGGGCCGCCCGGGTCTATCCCGACTATCCGGCGCTGATCCACGGCCCCTTGCGCCAGAGCTGGGCCCAGACCGAACGCCGTTGCCGCCAGCTCACCTCGGCCCTGCGCCGTCGCGGCATTGGCGAGGGGGACACCGTCTCCATCGTCGCCCCCAATGTGCCGGCCATGTTCGAGGCGCACTTCGGGGTACCCATGAGCGGCGCTGTGCTCAACACCATCAACACCCGGCTCGATGCGGACGCAATGGCCTTCATCTTCCAGCACGCCCAGAGCAAGGTGGTGCTGGTGGACCGGGAGTTCGGCGCAGTGGTGCGAAAGGCGCTCTCTCTCATTGACAGCCAGTCCCTGGTGATCGCCATCGACGATCCCCTCTACCGGGAAGGGGAGCTGATCGGCGAGCTCGACTACGAGGGGTTCATCGCCCTGGGGGACGGGGACGAACCCGGCTGGCTGCCGGCGGACGAGTGGCAGGCCATCTTAAATGCGAAAGGGGACTCCCTCCGACGTAGGTGGGAGGGGAATTTCGCCGGGGCGTCAGCCCCGCTGG
>NZ_JAPCIY010000162.1:0-1650 GCF_027707645.1 Aeromonas sp. QDB30
AAAGCCAAACCACAGAAGTATGCGACGAGAAAACCTAGTAAAAACAATGCCAGTCAGGCTTAACTGACTGGCATTAGAGCCAGGGCTCCCATTTTCACTCAGCGCTGTTTACTCGATGTCGAGGGCATCGGGGGAGAGGATCACCCCTGTGGTATCGGCATAGAGGTGGTCATCCGGCAGGAAGGTAACGCCGCCGAAGTTGACCGGCAGATCGGTTTCCCCGATATCCTTGCTGTCGGCGCCCACCGGAATGGCCGCCAGGGCCTGAATGCCGATGTCGAGATCTTCCAGGATATCGACCTCACGGACGCAACCGTAGCAGACGATCCCTTCCCACTCATTTTCCGCCGCCGTGGTGGCGATCTCGCTGTCGATCAGGGCACGGCGCATGGAGCCACCGCCATCGATCAGCAACACCCGACCGACGCCGTTCTCTTTGACGAGTTCACGGATCAGGCCGTTTGATTCGAAGCATTTGACTGTGGTGATGACGCCGCCGAACGAGGCGCGGCCGCCGAAGGAGCAGAGCATGGGTTCGAGCACATCCACCATGTCCTGATAGATGTCGCACAGTTCTGAAGTGTTGTATTCCATTGTGTCAAATCCACCGCTGGAAACAGGTGGGATCCAGTATAAGGAGTGGGACCGGCATTTCAATGAATATTCCTTGAACAACAACGGGGATAACGTTTTCCGCATAAGCTCAATGCAGTCCATCCCGTGCTTGTGAGAGGTTCATCGTGCTGATCCGTCATAAATTGATCCTGAATACCGCGCTGGTCGCCGTTGCCATGCTGGTATTGAGCGGCCTGTTTCTCTACTCCAACCAGGTGAGTCGCCATCTGACCGAGGCCCAGCGCAACGTGGACGGGCTCGAGATCGCCATGCTCAACCTGCGACGGGCCGAGAAGGATTTCCTGATCCGCAAGGATCCGGCCTTCGTGACCCGTTTCAACGAGGTGCTGGCCAATTTTCACCAGCTCAACCAGACCCTGGGTCAGGATGACAACCTCAGCGCCGTGCAGGGCGAGCTGACCCGGCTGGATCAGCAGATGGGAGCCTATGGCAAGGCCTTCAACGATCTGGTGGCTCAGCAGCAGATCATCGGGTTGGGGCCGGAAGACGGCCTCTATGGGCGTCTGAGAACGGCGGTGCATCAGGTGGAAGATGGGCTCAAGCAGCTGGATGAACAGGGGCTGCTCATCACCATGTTGCAGCTGCGGCGGGCGGAGAAAGACTTCATGCTGCGCTCCGATATCCAGTATCTGGAGCGCTTCCAGACTCTGCACAAGGATTTCCAGCAGCGGCTGGCAACCTTGCCGGAGGCTGACCGCGGCAAGCTGGAGCAGGCCAGCGAGCAGTACCGACAGGACTTCGTCGCGCTGGTGAAGGGCATGCAAGTGCTGGGACTGAGTGAAGATGAGGGGCTGCGCAATGAGATGCGGGGCCTGGTGCATCAGACCGAGCAGGGCTTTACCGCCGTCGGCAAGCACGTCGCCGACGAGCTGGTACGGCAGACCTCGCGCCTCAATACCTTGATGCTGGTCTGTGGCGGCATCATCATAGTGCTGATTCATGTACAGGATCTTTAGCTACAACCAATTGAAATAGATAGAAAAAAGGCTTCGTTTGTGATCTGATTTAATCGCA
>NZ_JAPCIY010000163.1:0-1628 GCF_027707645.1 Aeromonas sp. QDB30
AAGCAAGCAGGAAAGTGGGATCAAGAGACGATCGTCTCATTTTTCCTGTGTCAATACTGTTCCGGTGAATACTTACCATGACAACGACCCCGCCAATTTTATAGACGATGCCAAATTCGGCTTGGTGCTTAATCCGGTGGCGGCCATACCCAAGCAAAAGGCCGCTGAACGTGTCGGGGAACGCTTCCTGACGTGGGCAGAGGCTCGCCAGTTGCTCGATGATATGGAGCAGCCCACCAGCCTAGGCTTGACCCTGCGCACCCTGATCCGGCTCTGTTTCTTCACGGGCGGCCAACGCCCTTATGAGCTGGCCGCCTCACGCTGGGCGAGTATCGACTGGCAAGCCAAAACCCTGACGATTACTGCCGAGCTTTCCAAGAATGGCCGCCCGCACCTGATCCCGCTCACCGATAGCGCCTTGCGGGTGTTGAGAGAGCAACAAGCGGCAACGGGGGATAGCCCCTTTATCTTTGCCCACGCCACCAAGCCGAGCGAACCAATGCCGATGGCCTCACTGAGCCAAGCAATTGACCGTTACCGCAAACGCGCCGAGATGGCGCACTTTATCCCCCGTGATTTCCGCCGCACCTGTAAGACCCTGATGGGCGAGCTGGGCATAGCCAAAGACCTGCGCGACCGCCTACAGAATCACGCCCTGAATGACGTATCCAGCAAACACTATGATCGCTATGAATACCTGCCGGAGAAGCGGCGAGCGTTGGAGTTATGGGAGCGGCGGTTATTAGATTTGGCGGCGGATAACGTGATTCCGGCCAACTTCAGGGGGCGTGGGTGATGGCCAGCTTTAAGGATAACGAATACCTAAAATTAAATGGCCCAGTCGGACTTGAGCCCATCAAGGACAGTCTAAGTAGGTTTGTTCGCAAAGTAGAAAGCGGTGAACCTGTAGGGGAACATTTATTACAAATTATCGCTGAAGGTGTCACACGTCACCTTGAAGACAAGGATTTGGATCCTTGGCCAGCGACTAAATACGATGATAAGCCTCCTAAGTATCCAAGCGATAAAGTCCAGAGACGACGTGCGGAAGTTTGGTTTTACTTAAAACTATTGCCCGATTATCGGGGAAAACAGCCAGAGAAACAGGATTATTTTGCCAACAAGCTGGGGGTGTCACAAGCAACAATAAGTGAAGATCTGCGTGACTCGCGAATCTACGGGCAATCTTCGGCTTTTGTTGGGCGGATAAGAGAGCTACTCAAAAATGAAGGCCTGCTCGAATTGACTTATTTTGCGGGTAGATTCTGGACTCTTGAACAAATGGATGACGCAATAGCAAGACTCCAAAAAGAAGGCAAGGAATAACATATCAGGTGGGCTAGTTTGCCGACCTGATACTGATTGAGATGATTCATTTAAATGGCTCTCGTATCGTGTAGATACATCTAAACGCGAGAGGAAATCCAATGAACATCCCTAACTTGATAACCATTACCACTCTTTGTGAAATGCTCGCGATCTCGCGCCCTACAGTGTGGCGTATCTATTCACCAGGACGGGGTTGACGGCATCAGTTCTGCCGGGATGGGATAATCCGACATTCCGCACCTGATTTAGGAATAAATTTGCCGATAGCGCTCACCCAATACCTCCAAAATGATCTGCTG
>NZ_JAPCIY010000164.1:0-1486 GCF_027707645.1 Aeromonas sp. QDB30
GGATAATCTGTCTTCTCGATGCACGCCCTGACCACGGCCCTCAACCACTCCTGTGGGCAGCGGCCCAATCGCTTGCCGGTCTCCACCAACGACAGGATGCGCTGGCGAAACAGCTCGCCCCGGTGAGACCACACGCCGTAGCTACCCTTGCGCCAGAGCACATAGCCACGCAGCGCCCGCTCCGCCTCGTTGTTGGTCAGCGCTATTTCGTCGTCAGTCATAAACCGCCACAGCATCTCGTCATCCCGCAGCAGCAACTGGCATCGTCCACGGTAGCGTTTGCTGCACAACAGGGCGCCGCGCTCCAACTGGCTTCGCCAGCTTTGCCGGTAACGCGCGAGCCTGCGCAGGTATTTCTGCTTGCTCAACGCACCGCTTTCCCAACGGTGCCGGGTACGAAACACCGCATCCGCCAGCAAGACCAACCGGGCACCGATGGGCTGGTTGCACTGCTCGCTACTCTCGGCGATGGCCGCGAGATTGCGGGCCACGTGGGCCCAGCACAGTTGCCGCTGGTCGGCGTCGATAAACCGGTAGCCGGCGTACTGGTCGGTCACCAGCACCCCGTCAAACTCGGCGCCCAGCAGCCGCTTGGCCGCCTCCTGACCACGGCCATAGGCCGTCATGAAGCAGACGGCTATCTTGCTCAGCGCCAGCCACATCCAGCGGCGCTCTCCACCCCGCTGATGCCGGGTCTCATCGGCATGAACGTGGGTGGCCGTCTGCACCTGCTGCTTGATGGCCTGGTAGGTCGGGGTGAGCATGGCACTCACCCGCCCCTGCGCCTCACTGATGGCGCCCCGGCTAAAACTCAGGCCGAAATGCTGTTTGAGCTGCTGCTGTATCTGGCTGACGCTCTGGTGAAACTGGCCGCTTTGCAGCGCGATGTAGCTGAGCAGATTGGCCCCCATCTGGCTGCTGCTGACGTTGTCTGGCAGTGCGGCCTGGGTCGTGCCGATACACCGTGAGCAGGTCGCACGATACAGTTGGTGTTCGGTGACGAGATAGCTCACCTCGGGCAGCTCGAACACCTGATGAACCTGATAGGGTTTGGCATGGGCCACCATGTCCCCGCCACAGCAAGCGCAATCGGCGGCAGGGTAATGCGGGACCAGGGTCAGGCGGGCATCAAGCGGATGCCGCTCGCGGCGATGTCCCTTGTGACCGGGCTGCGCCCCCCGTTGCTTGCCGGACGCCGGACGCTTGCGGGCCGGCGGCGGTGCACCGGGGCCGTCGCTGGAAGGCGGCTTGGAGGAGTTGCCGCTGTGCTGATTGAGGCGGTCCTCCAGCTCGGCGATGCGGTCGAGGAGCTTATAAATCAGCTCGTTGGCCTGCTCCAGAGTGGTGGGCATTCCCGCGGAATGCATGGTGTTTTTGCTCATGGGGGGAGCGTATCTAAGGAGCAGGATCAAGCAAGCAGGAAAGTGGGATCAAGAGACGATCGTCTCATTTTTCCTGTGTCAATACTGTTCCGGTGAATACTTAC
>NZ_JAPCIY010000165.1:0-1389 GCF_027707645.1 Aeromonas sp. QDB30
CATGTACAGAACCTTAAGCGGCAAGCGAATTAATAATACCGTCTAACGTGTTGTTTTGCTTGGATTTTCTCTGCCTACTCTTTTTGCCGTTTTTGGATAAATACACCATTGCCCACTCCAACTTCTCTGTTATTTCCTGCCACGCACCATGGATGATGCTCGCCAATATCGGCATTAACCAAAGCGCGCTGTTTTTGGCAATCTTCAGCATCGATAACTCCGCGCTGCCAATCAGCGTCAGCGCCAGCCGACGTTTGACCAGCAAGGCCAGCAAACTAGCCCAGATCAAGCCTTCCGCTATCGCTTTTTGTCGTGTCGCGAACGCCTTCAACCGGTTATGTGATTTCAGCTCTTTGAACAACAGTTCGATCTGCCAACGGCAACGATACAATGCCATCACCTTCTCGGCTGGCCATCGCTCACGCGGAAGATTGGTCATCCATATACAGAACCGTTTTTCCTCTGCAAACCAACGTCTTATGAGTCGATATTTATACTTTCCCGAACTCACATCCAGATCCAGAACCTCGGCTCTGCAGCTTCTCCGATCGATATCCTTGAGCTTTTTTCCGAGTAACTTGGGCATTTCCCTGCCGTCCTGTCGGTAAGCTGCCTGTACTTTGGGATTGAGATTTTGACTCCCTCTGACCAGATAGCTTCCTTTGGCTTTGGTCACATCAGCAAAGTACTCGCGGCTGATGTAACCGGCATCCGCCAATAACAGTTTGTTATTTAACGAATTTGCGGCCGGAAGATGCTTGCGCTCCGATTCGGTATCCGCCGTGATACTCATCGATATCGGCGACTGGTCCAGCAAGGACATGGTCATATGACACTCTACCGCAGCGGGGCTGTGCTTATTGAATCGGCCCGGGAAATGTTCTGCCAATTGCGGATGTAACGCGAATGACGACCCGTCCTGCAGCAGTACCTGCTCAAAGCCTGCCAGTCCGTGGGCGTCCGGTAGACACTCCTTGAGGCGTAAGGCGATGGCTCGTTCAACCAGTGCGCGCATGAACAAGGGAAAACCCTGCTTGCGTAACTGGTTGTGAAAGGGTTTATACGCTATTTGGTCAGTATCATGGAGCTGCAACGCATTGAAATGGCGATGCAAACCAGCAATACCATCCACCTTGTCGCAACCAAGCCCTGAGAGCAGAGCCGGGAGTAGTCTCGCAGGCTGGATATCCCGGAGTCGCTGACAAAAACCGGTAAATTTACCGATCCGGTTGAGTTCAGAAGAGCTAAGAAGTTGCTTGAGGTACTGGGTTGCATTGATAATAGTCATGGCTTCGGGCGTGTCGGTTTTTTTTTGCGATTAAATCAGATCACAAACGAAGCCTTTTTTCTATCTATTTCAATTGGTTGTAGCTAAAGATCCTGTACATG
>NZ_JAPCIY010000166.1:0-1387 GCF_027707645.1 Aeromonas sp. QDB30
TAATGCCGATCAGTTAAGGATCCATTGACCGATCCTCAGGCTGTGTAAGAATCCGAAACTCCTTGTTGGGTTTCGGATTTTTTTATGCGTATCGACCAAGCTCTCGACTTCATTCACGCCTGTCCTCCCGGAAAGTTTGAGTCCCTGTCTGACCTGCTGTCACCTGAACTGGTGCAGGCTTGCTTGGCCGAGACGGGCTCCGTCTCCTTGCGCCGACGGCGCATGCCCATGGAGCGGGTGCTATGGGCCATTATCGGGATGTCCTTGTTTCGTCATGTCCCTATGGCCCAGCTGGCCAACCAGCTCGATATCCTGTTACCCGGCGACCGGCCGTTTGTCGTCCCCAGCGCCTTCATCCAGGCGCGCCAAAAACTGGCTGACCAAGCCGTTCGACAGGTGTTCCAGCAGACCGCCACACTCTGGCATCAGCAGTGTCAGCACCCCACCTGGGCCGGCTTGCAGCTGCTGGCCGTGGACGGGGTGGTCTGGCGCACGCCCGATACTCCGGACAATGCCGGCGCCTTTGCCAAGTCGAAAACCGTCCAGGGGGAGACGCAATATCCCCAGGTCCGCATGTTGTGTCAGATGGAGCTGACCAGTCATCTGCTGACCCAGACAGTGATGGACTCCTGTGCGGTAAACGAGATGGTGTTGGCAGAGCAACTGATTGAAAAAACACCCGATAATAGCCTGACCCTGTTCGATAAGGGCTTCTACTCACTGGGGTTACTCCATGCCTGGCAACGCCAGGGCGTAGCGCGTCACTGGCTTATTCCGCTGAAAAAGGGGGCTCAATACGAGGTCATCCGCAAGCTGGGGCGGCAGGATGTGCTGGTACGCCTCAGTGCCAGTCCGCAGGCCAAGAAGAAGTGGAGCGAGTTGCCGGAGCAGTTCGAAGCCCGGCTGCTGACCCGGACGGTAAACGGCAAGGAGCGGCAGGTGCTGACCTCGCTCACCGACCCGCTGCGCTTCCCGGCCAGCGAGTTGATGGAGCTATACCAGAATCGCTGGGAAATCGAGCTGGGCTATCGGGAGATGAAACATAGCCTGCAACAGCACCGGCTGACGCTGCGCAGCAAGAAACCCGATGGAGTAAGGCAGGAGCTATGGGGCTTGGTATTGGCCTATAACCTACTGAGATATCAGATGGTTAGGATGGCGGCGAGCTTAAAGGGCTATACGGCCAGCCAGTTGAGCTTTCACATGGCATCGGTGTATCTGCTGCATGAACTCAGTTGCCTGCCGTTTGTGTCACCGGGCATGGTTCCAGGGCGTGTCGCTGAGTTGGACAAACAGGCAGAGCAGTTCAAGTTACCCGCCCGCCGAGAACGAAGTTACCCAAGGTGCATCAAAGCCAAACCACAGAAGTATGCGACGAGAAAACCTA
>NZ_JAPCIY010000167.1:0-1383 GCF_027707645.1 Aeromonas sp. QDB30
CATATACAGGACCTTAAGAAAACACTTCATTTGAAATTCCTTCTAAGGTCCTGTTCTGTATCGATTTTCGCTGCTTGGTTCGACGGGCATTTTTCGCCAAGTAAACGGCAGCCCATTCCAGACGCTCTCTTATTTCCACCAACACCCGATGAGCCACCGCTTCCAATAACGGGAACCACCAGGTTCCGCTATTTTTCGCCGCTTTCAGTGTGGATAAACCGTCCCCCATCAGCGTCTGAGCTACCCGTCTTTTCATCACCAGCGACAACAGGCTGGCCCACACCAGCCCCTCGGCAATGGCTTTCTGACCTGTCACAAAGCCCTTGAGCCGGTTGTGCGACTTCCACTCCTTAAACAGCAGCTCCACCTGCCAACGACAGCGGTACAGGCTCATCACCCGCTCTGCTGGCCATGCCTCTCGTGGCAGATTGGTCATCCAGATACAGAACCGTTTCTCCTCGGCAAACCAGCGTCGGATCAGCCGATACTCGAACTTGCCCGATTTCACCACCATATCCAGTACCTCTGCCCGACAGTGCCGCCGTCCAGCATCCTTGAGTGACAGGCCCGCCAGCTTCGGCACTTCCCGTTCGTCACCGCGCCATGCCCGGATAATCTTCGGGTTCAGGCTCTTACTACCCCTGACCAGATAGAAACCGCCCGCCTCGTTTAGTTTCGCAAAGTAGGCCATATCGATGTAACCCGCGTCCGCCAACAGCAGGCTGTTATTGAGCCGCTCGGGCTCAGGCAGGAACTGGCGCTCTGACGCCGTATCGGCAGAGACCTGCATGCAAACTGGACTTTGCTCCAATAGAGACATGAGCATATGACACTCGATTGCCGCCGGGCTAATGGTCTTGAACCTTCCCGGAAACACTTCGGCCAGGCTTTTGTGGACGGCAAAGGAAGTACCATCCTGCAACAACACCTGTTTGAATGCGCCAAGGGATGCAGTCTTCATCTGTTGGCCGATACGCAAGGCGATAGCCCGTTCAACCAGCGCCTTCATGAACAGGGCGAACGACGCTTTGCGCAACTGGTTGTGAAAGGGCTTGTAGGAAACCTGATGGGCATCAACCAGTTGCAAGGCATTGAAATGATGGTGCAATCCAGCGATACCATCGACCTGGTCGCAGCCAAGTGCCCGCAAGAGTGCAGTCACCAGCATGGCAGGCGTAATGGCTCGTTTGCGCAAGCAAAATTGGCAGTCACGGGCAATGCGGTCGAGTTCGGCAGGAGAGAGAAGTTGCTCAAGATAGTGGTTGGCATCGATAATGGTCATGGCTTCGTGCGTGGCGGTTTTGTTTGGCGATAAAATCAGATCACAATCGAAGCCATTTTTATATCTATTTCAATTGGTTGCTGCTAAAGATCCTGTACATG
>NZ_JAPCIY010000168.1:0-1372 GCF_027707645.1 Aeromonas sp. QDB30
CTGATGCTCTCGGAGACTGCGCTACAGGATCAGATCACCGAGATGACAGATAGTTCCCCGATTTGAGCAACAAGACCTCTTTAAGTGAGTCGATGAAACGATTTGCATCTGCTTTGGTGTACTTTTTGAAAAGGAAATTGGAAAGTTGAATGAAGTCCACTTCATGTAAAAAGTTAGTTTTTTCCTTTTTGTTTTCTGTTCGAACTGAGTCTAGAACTTCCTTTGGTGTTGATGCATCGCTCCAATCATAACCAATGCTGATGGCCATAAATTTAGCAATGAGCTTGCGCATTAAATTCTCTGTTCTGTATATAATTGGGTAACCTTTTTGACAATATTCCTCTCCTACGCCATCATGCAGGATAATAATGTTTCTCCCACTTGTCTTTGTACATACTTTTCTTATTTCTTTAAGAAGAGATTTATAGTCTTCATGCTGATTTTCATCAGTGCATTCTATTGTAAGGTCGTAGTATATAGAGTTGTCAGTCAGAGTTCCTTGGGCAAGAATGTATGGAAATATAACTCCATTATAAGAAAATGATTGTTCTTTTTTTGAAAATGAAATTGAGGAATGTGCTACAAGCAAACTTCGGAATTTTTCAACAGTTGTACAGAGTTTTTCTTGAGCATCAAAAGTTATTAAGTATTCACTTTTCAATTCCAGCTCCTAGTCATACATCGAGATTCCAACATGATTAGTTGAGTAGAGTATTTGTGCTTGGGGTTTGTATGAAGCCTTTTTGCTCAAATATGTGAGTTGCTGCAGACATTATCTTTATGTGTCGTGAGAATCGGCTACCACTGTTCAGCCAGCAACTTTCTTCTCTCCTTTTTGGCCCATCGCTACGGTGCCAAGGGCGTCGACGATTAGGCTTCGCCCATCGCCCATCGCCCATCGCCCCCGCTCGCTAAGCTTAAAGGGAGCAACACAATGCCGGGAGGCCAATCATGGAAACAGAGAAAGCCATCGGACTGATCGAGGGCCGTAGGTCTGATTAGCGAAGCGTCATCAGACGTTCGCGAAAACAGGCTGCCGCCATGCTGCGGGCACGCCTACGGCTCTCTCTATCCATGGCCAGCCTGTGTATTGCGTGAATCAGGTGCCTGTGTGGCTGCCAAGCAGCAGCATCAGGCTAAACAGCAGCCAGTCATTGATGATGTGTGAACCGGTCGATACCCAGATGTTTTTGGTGATGATGTAGCCACTGAGCAGCACGATGCGGGCCGTGCCGATCACCAGAAAACATTGCAGAAAATTCCAGTCATAAGTGGGCAGGTGCAGGGCTCCGAAGATGTATCTATTCACCAGGACGGGGTTGACGGCATCAGTTCTGCCGGGATGGGATAATCTGTCTTCTCGATGCACGCC
>NZ_JAPCIY010000169.1:0-1333 GCF_027707645.1 Aeromonas sp. QDB30
GCAGAGAAAATCCAAGCAAAACAACACGTTAGACGGTATTATTAATTCGCTTGCCGCTTAAGGTTCTGTACATGAGGGCTCACTTGTTCATTTTCATGTAAATTGGTATAACAAGTTACCGTATCCGGGGGACAGTCCCGGCACTTGAATAGTATGAGGCTGGGGTGTGAGTGAGATGAATATGGACTTGGTTGAATCAAAGCGTCTCTATCAGAAAGTCGCCGCCGAGCTGAAACAACGCATTGCCAGCCAGCGTTATCAAGTTGGCGAGCGTCTGCCGGCCGAGCGGCTGATTGCCGAGGAGATGGACGTGAGTCGCACCGTGGTGCGCGAAGCCATCATCATGCTGGAAGTGGAAGGGCTGGTGGCGGTGCAGAAAGGGTCCGGGATCCACGTGATCGCCCGGGAGAGCCAGTATGCCGAAGCGACTCCCACCCTGGATGACGCCCTGTTGACGGCGGGCCCCTTCGAGCTGCTGCAAGCCAGGCAACTGCTGGAGAGCAATATCGCCGAGTTTGCCGCGACCCAGGTGACCAAGCAGGACATCATGGAGCTGCTGAAGATCCAGGCCCTGGCCCGCAAGGAGGATCGTGCCCGCGATTCGGAGTGGGACAAGCAGTTCCATATCCAGGTGGCCAAGGCGACCCAGAACTCCGTGCTGGTGATCCTGACCGAGCAGCTCTGGCTGCATCGCGAGCGCAACCCCTACTGGCGCAAGCTCCACGAGCATATCGACGACAAGGCTATCTCCAGCTGGTGCGACGATCACGACCAGATCCTCAAGGCCCTGATGCGCAAGGATCCGCAGGCGGCCAAGCTGGCCATGTGGCAGCACCTGGAGAACACCAAGCAGATGCTCTTCCAGGCCACCATCTTCGATGACGAAATGGAGGATGACCGCTACCTCTTCTCCGAAAATCCCGTCGTTCATCTGACCCAGCATTCCACTGCCAACGGCTAGTGGAAGGTTCTCGGGGGCGAATCCTCGAGGCTGTTTCAACCCCATGGAGGCGCTGGGCTGATGGCGTGGCCCAGAGCTCCCGGGCAAATTGCCGCTCCACTCGCCGGTTTTTGCTGGCGATGCCACCTGGAGCTGGCCCATGTCAAATGCAGCCACCCCCCGCAGAGCCTATGGCCCTTGGTCTGGAGATGCACAGCACTCGCGGGGCGGATACATCCTCTGAAGGCGAGAAAAAGGATACAAAAAGGGCCACTTCTTGCGAAGTGGCCCTTTCCAAACGTTTGGTGGAGCTGGGGTGTATGGAGATGGTATTCACCTGACAGTTGCCCACAAAAGGGAGTGGTCATACGGCTTCAAACCGGATAACAAAAC
>NZ_JAPCIY010000171.1:0-1265 GCF_027707645.1 Aeromonas sp. QDB30
CAGAGAAAATCCAAGCAAAACAACACGTTAGACGGTATTATTAATTCGCTTGCCGCTTAAGGTTCTGTACATGAGTGTTTCATGACGGCCATAAGGCCGTCATGCTTTTCGCATTACAGGTGTGCTTACCCTTTGTACCCACATATAGTAGTCGAGGTAGCGTGAATAGTGACATGCCATTGATGCCATACTGCCGTTACAATAAAGCCTATTTAGGTTCCATCAAAAAATTCATGATGACTTTATCAAAAATATATTCATTCTCAATTAGATGGGAAAATGTAAGCGGCATCTTCATTTAAAATATGCTGCAAGATCAGCGTGAAGGATTAACGGTATTTTTATGAATAAAAAACTCAAAGTAGTCACCATTGGTGGTGGTAGTAGCTATACTCCTGAGCTGGTTGAGGGATTCATTAAAAGGTATGCAGAACTCCCTATTGGTGAGCTCTGGTTGGTCGATATTCCTGACGGTGAAAAAAAACAGAATATAATATTTGAACTGTGCCAACGAATGATTGCCAAGTCAGGCTTGCCGATTACCCTTCATAAGACACTCAATCGCCGTGAGGCCTTGACTGGTGCCGATTTTGTCACCACTCAGTTACGGGTCGGTCTGCTCAAAGCTCGAGAAAAAGATGAGCGCATTCCATTAAGCCATGGTTTGCTTGGCCAGGAAACAAACGGTGCTGGTGGTTTATTTAAGGGGCTACGAACCATTCCGATCATTTTTGATATTATCAAGGATGTTGAAGAAATTTGTCCAGACGCATGGATTATTAACTTTACTAATCCGGCTGGGATGGTCACTGAAGCTGTCGCGCGTCATACCAATTTCAAAAAATTCATTGGGGTATGCAATGTCCCCATTGGCATGAAAATGTTTGTGCAAAAATCGCTACAGTTAACAGATGCTGATGAATTATCTCTTGAGCTGTTCGGTTTGAATCACTTCGTTTTTATAAAGGATGCTTTCGTTAATGGTGAATCACGTTTTGATGAGCTATTTGAATATGTAATCGATGGTGCACAAAAGGAGTCTGCTTCAGTAAAAAACATTTTTAGCATTCCCTTTGAAGCTGATTTTTTGCGCGGCTTACGGTTATTACCTTGTCCCTATCATCGTTATTACTTTAAAGAAAAAGAAATGCTAAGTATTGAGATGGGCGAGTATTACAAAGGGGAAACTAGGGAAGGTGCGAATAAGCGGGGAAATTCTTCTCGGCTGACTCAGTCATTTCATTTCTTCATGTTTGAGCCGATTT
>NZ_JAPCIY010000172.1:0-1262 GCF_027707645.1 Aeromonas sp. QDB30
CAGGGCCGACGCATGATCATTCTCTGCACAAGTTGATCAAGTCTCGATCAGTTGAACGGCTCCAAGTACGATTTTAATTGTACCTTGCGTTGCCAAGCTGTAAATAGTCGAGATCTTAACCAACTGTTTATTATTATGGCCCAGAAGTCTTTGCTCGACTACCTTGAATCAATCCCAGACCCACGCAATCAGGCCAAGTGCTCACATATCTTGTCAGAGGTTGTTTTCATGGCCATTTGCGCCATGATGTGCGGTTTTGATACTTGGAGCGAGATTACCTTGTTTGCTCAAGAGCGAGAGCCATGGTTCCGGCGCTGGCTGCGCTTGCCTGGCGGCATTCCATCACACGATACATTCAACCGCATCTTTGCCACTCTGCCTCCCGCCAGTCTGAAATCCATTTTTCAAGCGTGGATCGGCGACATCATGGGCGATGAAAAACTGGTTGGCCAACTAGCGGTTGATGGTAAAGCTCTTCGTGCTACCGCTAAAGGGCGAGGAGCCAACGTTGTTCATATGGTCAATGTCTGGTCAACTGAGCTGGGAATGTGTGTTGGCCAGCAAAAAGTCGCTGACAAATCTAACGAGATCACGGCAATACCTGAGCTACTCCAACTTCTTGAATTAAAAGGGTGTTTGGTCAGTATTGATGCAATGGGTACACAGGTCAAAATTGCTGACACCATCCTCAAGAAGTCGGGGGATTACCTGCTTGCGGTGAAAGACAACCAACCTAGCCTCAATACTGAAGTAAAAGAACAGTTCCAAGCGTATTGGGATAAGAATGAAAGCGATGTTTCGGGGCACGGCTTTACTGAACAATTTGACTCAGAACATGGGCGAAAAGAGCATCGACGTTGTTGGGTTCTGGTGGTTGATGAAAGCATGCCAGTTTGCCAGCAGTGGAAAGCGAAGACGATCATAGCCGTGCAGGCTGAGCGAATTGAAAATGGCAAAGGCTATGATTTCGTGAGATTTTATATAAGTAGCCGAGCGTTGGATGCCACCTCAGCGCTGAAGGCAACCCGAGCGCACTGGTCGGTAGAAAATCTGCTGCACTGGACTTTAGATATTGCGTTCGGAGAGGATCAACTTCAGGCCAGAGCGGGCTTCGCTGGGGAAAACTTAGCGGTCATCAGGCAGTGGATACTGAACATGCTGAAGCAAAACAAATCACGTAATCTAAGCATGGCCAACAAGCGCAGGCTCTGCTGTCTGAATGAACAATATTTGTTCGAATGTATGGGGTTGTTCAAAGTATA
>NZ_JAPCIY010000173.1:0-1236 GCF_027707645.1 Aeromonas sp. QDB30
GCGAGCAGCTATCACCCAGTAATGGGAATCCCCCTCCTGTGACGCGAAGCGCTAAGGTGGGGGAGGATGTCAAGCTCGCACCCCTGATAGGGATTGATGGAGCGACTGAAGGGAAGATCCGGCGAATCGTTGTAGCTGATGATGCTGCGGGCGCTGATCTCCGTCACCTCGGTGCGGGGAGCGCTGGCGGCAAATGCCGCGTCCCAGTCGCTCTGACTCCAGCCGTCGTCAACGGTTTCTATTTGCGGGCCGCTGAAGCGGTGCTCGACATTGTGGTTCGCGCCTCGTCCTGCCATCACATCACCAATGCACTGTTTATATATACAGTTATTTTGCTGTGTCGCCCGTCAAACTGCAAGTTCGCAAAGAGCGACCCCATGAAAGAGGGTGAACCCAGGTGATCTCCTGCTTGATCTGTTGCTACATTTCGTTTACATAGACGAAATGCGAACCAGATCACGGAAAATGTCATGCAACCTACTATCGCCCGCTGGCTCTTCATCGCCCTCATTGCGCTGGTCATCTGGCGTCTGATCCCGCTCTCCACTGAGCAGGAGCTGGCGGCGGCCAACCGCGCCTGGCGGACAGGGCACTTTGATGAGGCGACCCGGATCTGGACGCCGCTGGCGGAGCAGGGCCAGCCACGGGCACAGGCGCTGATGGGTTGGAGCCATGAAGTGGGGCAGGGGAGCGAGCAGGATATGGATCGCGCCATCCGACTCTATCGTCAGGCTGCGCAGGCGGGGGACGCTTTCGGCCAGTATCGGCTGGGAGAGGTCTATCTGCGCGGGGCCGGGGTGAAGCGGGATCTGCACGAGGCGTTTCGCTGGATGGAGCTGGCAGCCAGGAACGGTGATGTGCCCGCCATGCTGAAGGTGGGCATCCTGCAACTGATGGGGGTCAACGGGCGGGTTGAACTGGCCGAGGCGAAGCAGTGGCTCTATCAGGCCTCGCAAAAGGGCAACAAGATGGCACTCCAGGTGTTGCAGGAGATGGCGCTGGCCGAGGAGGGGCGCAGCGCCTTCGATTTCAATGGCCACTCTTTTCTGAACGCCGGTTAGGGATCAACGGCTGGCGGTGACTTTGCCGGGCGTCACGTCGGTGACATAGAGGGTACTGCGCTCGGCACTGTGGACGATGCTGCATACCTCCCGCTTGCTGCCATCTTAAATGCGAAAGGGGACTCCCTCCGACGTAGGTGGGAGGGGAATTTCGCCGGGGCGTCAGCCCCGCTGG
>NZ_JAPCIY010000174.1:0-1168 GCF_027707645.1 Aeromonas sp. QDB30
CTGCTTCAGGTCTATCACCAGCAACAGCTGGTCGCGAGCCATCCACGTAAAACCATCCCGGGGATGAGCACGCTCCCTGAGCACATGCCGGAACGTCACAGCAAGCAGCAACGCTGGACCCCAGGGCGTCTTAAACAGTGGGCTGCTGACATCGGACCGAGCACCTTGTGCTGGGTTAGCGAACGGTTGGAAGAGAAAGCCCATGCCGAGCAGGCATACCGACTCTGCCTGGGGCTGCTGAGTCTTAGCCGGGAGTATCCGCCATCACGGGTTGAAGCCTGTTGCCAGTTGGCCAACCGGGAAGGTCTGGTGCGACTCAAACAGCTCAAGTCGGTGCTGACCAGTGGCCGCGACCAACTGCCCGCAAGCCCGCTGAGCTACCCAGAGTTACCGCAAGAGCACGAGAACATCCGTGGCCCCCAGAGCTTCCACTAAAGAGGATACGTCCCATGACCCAACAAACGCTGACCCGCTTGAGACACCTGAAACTGACCGGCATGGCGGATGCCGTGCAACAACAACTGGAACAGGCAAGTACCTACGAAGGGCTGCCCTTCATCGAGCGGCTAAGCCTGCTGGTCGAACACGAACAACTGAGCCGGGAGCAGCGTAAACAAGCTCGGCTGGTCAAGCAGGCGAGGCTCAAACTCCAGGCCACGGTGCAAGAGGTGGACTACCAGTCTGCACGCAACCTGGAGCGGTCACAGGTGGCAAACCTGGCCCAAGGAGAGTGGCTGCGCCGGGGCCAGAACCTGCTCATTACCGGCCCCTGTGGCTGCGGAAAAACCTACCTAGCCTGTGCGCTGGGCTACCAAGCCTGTCAGCAGGGGCACAGCACTCGTTACTACCGGCTGCCGCGTCTGCTACTTGAGCTGAGCCAGGCCAAGGTAGATGGCAGTTACGCCAGACTGCTGGGTCAACTGGCAAGGATAGAGCTGCTGATCCTGGATGACTGGGGACTGGAAGCGGTGAATGCCGAGCAGCGCAACGCCCTGCTGGAGATCATGGATGATCGGTACGGGAAATACTCGACGGTCGTGGTCAGTCAGCTGCCAACGGAAGAGTGGTACGCGAGCTTGGGGGACAACACTCTGGCAGATGCGATCCTGGACCGGCTGATGCACAACGCTCACCGGCTGTCACTGAAGGGAGAATCGATGAGAAAGAG
>NZ_JAPCIY010000175.1:0-1155 GCF_027707645.1 Aeromonas sp. QDB30
TTGGGGCATGCAGTCGTGGCAAGCCCTCCGATGCCATATCGGCTCTTGAAGCTGGCTGAGGGTCATGGGTAATCAGGTATGGATTTAGGGACTCAGAATACTTTTTTCTGAAAATCAAGGCGGCCTTCCCCGGAAAGCCGCGATGAACCGGAAAAGAAGAGTGCACAGCGGAGATTGAGAGTGCATCTACTGCTCAGTCAGAATTTCAATCTTTACAGGCGGAAGTATTATCAAAGTTGTCAGATGGTAATACGTTTATATTTCAGTGGAGCAGCACAGCCGGTGGTGGATTCGATGTAGAAGCTGACCCCTATGGGAAAATTGATGGGCAGGGTGGCTATCAGAATAGTGGAATTACAATCGTGTCTGGTTTACGCATATCCCAATTTTTAGTGGGAAATGATATCAGCAGTATTTATCAGAATTTGCCAAAGGATACTAAATTAGCAACGTTTGTCATGCAGGCACAAGGAATTGCATATATAAGTACTCGAAGCATTAGTGCTACGGTGCAAGCTCGTTTAGGGCTAACGCCCACTCAATTTAGTGACATAATAAGCACTTTGTCTGGCGCTCAGAAAATACAACTGGCAGCAGCTTTCAATTATGTAAGTAGCCTGAGTAATGAAGGTCAATTTCACACTGTAAATAAAAACATTAAAGATGTTCCGACGTGGCATACAACAGGTAAGATAGAAGACCATGGATATCAAACTTTCTATGCAACCATGACAAAATTAGATGAGCTTAAAAAAATGATTGAGAGAAAATAGTAAATTACCTACAGACCATATCTGCATATGCAGTGTGATTATATATGGTTGTTTTATAGTTTGGTTTGTGAACCACAGAGTCATTTTAACAACTTTTTTCAATATATTTTGACAGTTTTTGTGGTTGTATTATCGCAGTGTAATTGGATGCTTGAAAAACATTGTTGATGCTTTCCAATTTATTCGAGTGAAATGCCATTTTTGACATTGCAATTGTTTGATGTGGCTATTGATAGAGTAATGCCTTGACCAAGAAAGTCTGATACTCATACTCAATAGGGCAATTCAACCCATCATGGGAACATTCATGTACAGAACCTTAAGCGGCAAGCGAATTAATAATACCGTCTAACGTGTTGTTTTGCTTGGATTTTCTCTGCCT
>NZ_JAPCIY010000176.1:0-1145 GCF_027707645.1 Aeromonas sp. QDB30
GGGGTGACGTGAGCGCGTTAAGGATCAGGGTGTTCACGTTGGCCGGAATGGCTGTTCAACTTCGCCGGAATACGCACCTGACCAGCGGCCAACCCCTGCTGGCCCGCTAAACCTTCACGGAGGAAACCAGACCCAAAGACCGTGCGCTAACAACAAAAACGGGCCCCTGCCGTCACAGGCAGCGGGCCCCTCTTTTGGGTGGTGCATGGGCGTCTGAGCGGGTTTCAAATTCGAGTCCTCGACTGAACCCGCGGCTCTTTCGCCCCCTCCCAACCACCTGCTCGTCCTTGTCAGCCGACCATCTCGGCTGCACCGCATGGCCCTCAGCAGGGCAATGGCCTTGCTCACCCCCCCATCCATACACCGTGAATGTTGGGCGCTGGGCCTTGAGCGTTGAGCGTTGAGCGGGAAGCGAGAAGCGGGAAGCGGGAAGCGGGAAGCGGGAAAGCGTTGCACCTTGAGAGCCTTCTTATCCAACCTGACGCAGGCCCCGCGGGCCCCCCAATTTATTGATCTTGCCCGAGAAATCGCCCGTTCCCTTTTCCCTAACCAGCTCCGTTCGGTAACATGGCAATCAGGATTACCTCTTGTCGGAGTCAGCCATGAACCAGACCGGAGCCACAGGGAAAGCGCAGCAGGCTGGAGGCTGAAATTCAGGGGCGGTAGCGTGTTTTTTGCCGGTTGGTGCAGAGCGCAGCGGCGCCCAACAAACGAGCATGGTCACGTGAACCAGAGTGGGATAAAGATGGATGGGGTCGAACGGTAACTAAAAATAGGTGATGCAACCAAAGTCAGACTGGACTTGCAGCCACGTTGTATTGTTCCTGATGAGGTTGATGTCCCTCTCGGTTTTGGCGTTGAAATTCTATTTTCTGCTGCACACATGATCGATATTGAACGACCACCTCAAGAGTATATTGATTGGCAATGAGACCAAAATCCAGAGGGAACCTGGTCGAGAAACGGATGCATAATCGATGTGCCAAGAGAAACTGTCATCGCTCGGTGTTTTCAGTCCCATTGACCTAAATGGTTATTTTTGTTGCCGCAGAGTTTAGCGGTTGTATGTTATCATGTACAGGATCTTTAGCGCCAACCAATTGAAATAGATATAAAAAAGGCTTCGTTTGTGATCTAATTTTATC
>NZ_JAPCIY010000177.1:0-1093 GCF_027707645.1 Aeromonas sp. QDB30
CAGAGAAAATCCAAGCAAAACAACACGTTAGACGGTATTATTAATTCGCTTGCCGCTTAAGGTTCTGTACATGAGCAGATAATATATGTTGCGAAAGATGATTAATAATATCGTCCCAACTTTCGCTACCTTTTTTATATGCATCAAGTAATTCCTTTCTGAAAGACCCTTGATAATTTTCCCAATGGCCTTCAACAATAATACTATTTGGCTCCTCTAATGGCATTGCACCAACCACACTCACCATTGGGTCTTTGTGTGTAATGTATAAAGCGAGAAATTCCTCCTCTCCTACAATACAGCCAACAACTCCATCCCTAATATATTTTTGCTTCGCATCTAAATATGAAACAAAATCATGCATTGTATCTAATTCAGACATGACCAGTTGCAATCCATGTTCATCAAAAATATGTACAAAGGTTTTTTCAGGATGGTAATCAGATATATGAAAAGGCTTGTTCTGCATAACGGAAAGGCCATTATAGCATTGTACTAATGTCCCTAAACATCCATGGTCAGATTGGCCGAAATATTCCGATGCAGGCTCAACACTATTTTTAGTAACTGCGATAAGATATATATTTGCCGTTTCAACATCAAATTCAATGGGGAATGGTGTCGAACACTCTTTATTTACAAAAATTCGCTTAGGATACCTCTTTATAAAGGACTCTGCACCGTATAACTGCCTTATTGAGTTACATATAGATTTTTTCTTCCATCGCTCCCATGAAACATTTATTTCGGCTTCACGATTGAACTTTATATCTTTGTCAGAAAAAATAAAAATGTTGTTATTAAAGACAACTAATAGATCACATAATTCCTTTCCTGTTTTAGTCTTACTAAATCCTTCATTGGTATATACATTGGGATACGACCAAAGACTCAAAAATGTTTTATCACATAAATAAGCTAAAAAAGCTTCACTAGATGTGACACTACTCTCTTTTATAATTGGTTGTAACATATTCACTCCAAAATTAAATATTATTAACGTCCTTGATAATAAAAGTTCATGTACAGGACCTTAAGCGTTGAGTCCCTTTAAAACTCCTTCCAAGGTCCTGTTCTGTATCGATTTTCTCTG
>NZ_JAPCIY010000178.1:0-1012 GCF_027707645.1 Aeromonas sp. QDB30
ACAGGCCTATAAGTATTTGTTTTGTAGGCAAAAAACTATTTTTAATTTTTAACAAAATGTTCACGATCTCGCCCTGGCTTGTGTACATGATGAAATTATAGAGAAAATCCTGGAAAAACCAGGAAAAAACACCGCTAAAAATTGCCATAATATGGCAATCGATCCTCTTGTATGCCATCAAACAGGCATTGCTATTATCACATATCTGTCATGGTGCTTATATGGTTGTTGAGTAAATATCCATCGGAAAAACCGGGGGATTACCTTATTTATATGAACCTGATTACCCATGATTAGCAGTCACCCCGAACTATACTGATCTTACGTACAGTTATCGAGGTGCGAGATCATGGCCAAAAGCAAAGTCCAATTCCAGAAAGGCTACAGCCTGTTTGAGTTTCTCAAAGACTATGGCTCCGAAGCTCAATGCGAAAAAGCGCTGTTCGCTTGGCGTTTTCCACATGGTTTCGTCTGTCCTGAGTGTGCCAACAAGACCTTCTGCCAGTTGAAATGCCGGCCACGCGTGCTGCAATGCAATCACTGCCGCCATCAGCTTTCACTGACCGGCAATACGATTTTCGCCAATACCAAACTGCCCCTGACCAAGTGGTTTCTGGCGATGCACCTGCTGTCACAGACCAAAACAGGCTTGTCAGCGATGGAGCTGCATATTCCGGTCGAAAATGAACACCTATTCCGGTTTAAAATGAACGCTGATTCCGGCTTGCGTGTACACCGATTCCGGACACCTCAGTGCACGTACTCTGATGTCAGATGAACCGTCCTGTTCCAACGTCTTGGATCCACAACTGCCGCGCTGCGCTTGGCTGCTGGCTTGTTCAGTGAGTCGAAAAGATGCCTCCCCTCAAAGCTCAGCTTCTGCTCGAAGAATCCCTGTCCGCATACTTTCCGGAAATGGTGTTCACAGATTCCGGAATCCGACATTCCGCACCTGATTTAGGAATAAATTTGCCGATAGCGCTCACCCAATACCTCCAAAATGATCTGCTGG
>NZ_JAPCIY010000179.1:0-992 GCF_027707645.1 Aeromonas sp. QDB30
ATCGATTAGATCGGACATACTGAGTACAGTGAAACCAGAATAGAGCAATTAGATCACATCTTTAATCTGATTGGTATTATTGCGCAAATCGGTGAGATATCCCCCTTATTCCAGCACCAGTCGCCCGTTGAGGGGCTGCACGGGGCGGTTGTTGGGGTGGTGCATCAACGCCTTGAAGGCATCGATCTGGGCCTGACTGACCTGCACCGGCTCCTTCATCACCAGCCAGCGCACCCCTTCCGAGCAGGGCGGGGTGGTCAGTGACCCGCTGAAGCGGTAGTAGTCGTGCTGGGCGGGCAGCAGTGCCTCTGCCGAGACCCCTTCCTTGAGCTCGTGACTCTCCCCCGCCTTGGCTGGCAGCGCCTGCCAGGCCTGGCTCAGGGCGGCATTGGCCCGGCCCGGTTCGAACATCACGGCGACCACCGCCAGCTCCCCCTTGGCGTTGGCGTGGACCAGGTGACCCTCCAGGGGGTAGGACCTGCCTTCGATGAGGTTTTCGCTGGGGGCGTGGAAGTGGAACTGCTTGAGCTCGAAGCGCATGCCGTCGAGCTCAAGGGTGCTGCCGGGGGCATAGTTGACCTGCACCGTGTGGCCGTTGTTGACCAGCGTCTTGCCACCCGCCTGATAGTGGAACTGCAGGGGGGCCAGATCGGCCTTCACCAGACCCGAGAGGTTGACCGGCGACTGGTTGCTGCCGGCACACTGGCCATATTCCGGGGTCAGGCTGGCCCATTTCGCCGGGCCGGCCTCGCCGCTGTATTCCCAGTGTGTGGTGGCGGCAAAGGCGGCAGGGCAGAGCAGCAGGGCGCCAGCCAGCAGGGACTTTTTCATCATGCATCCTTATCCTGATTGAAAAGCACGGCCATTCCTGGCCTTCCGGCAGGAAGGCCTCGTCAATGGCATCGTTGGAAACGCACATGTACAGGATCTTTAGCTACAACCAATTGAAATAGATAGAAAAAAGGCTTCGTTTGTGATCTGATTTAATCGCA
>NZ_JAPCIY010000180.1:0-987 GCF_027707645.1 Aeromonas sp. QDB30
CTCTGCTGTCTGAATGAACAATATTTGTTCGAATGTATGGGGTTGTTCAAAGTATAAACACTGATGCGTCAGCCCTGCCGCGGTAAGTAACCATGTCAGAAATCTAGACGGTGGAATTGATATGGATGCGGCAAGGAAAGCAATTGTAAATAATAACCAAGCACTTCGTCGTGCAAGGATGACACTTAAAGTGTTAGGGCTTTCTAAAGCAGAGGGATATCTCGAAGAGTATATAGAGGTTACTCGTGAGATCATCGCATATGGGCCTAATATCAAGCCTGAAAGAATAGCAGTTATTTCAAAGGTAATAACTAAAGGACCAGTTGATTTTTATGAATCACTTGCTCCAGAGTTAGCTAATAATTCTGTGATAAAAAATAGATAAGGATGGAAATAATCATAGGTAAGTGAAGCTATTCATAATAGGCAATTGGGTTGTAGGTCAACAAAAATATAAAAAGACACCGGCCTAAGCCGGTGTCTTTTTATCGTTAAAGCAACGTGTTACACCTGCGGCGGGGTGCTTTCTGCGTTGGACATCACAGCATCAATCTGCACCAGGGCGCCGGCGGGCAGCTCGCTGACGCCAATCACGGTGCGGGCGGGGTGGTAGCCCGGGAAGTATTGGGTGTAGATGGCATTGACCGCGTCCAGATCCGCGATGTTGGCAAGCTGGATATTGACCTTGACGATATCGTCCATCACGTGGCCGATGTTCTCCACAATAGTCTTGATATGGCCGAGGCACTGGGCGGTCTGCTCCTTGACGCAACCGGTCAGCACCTTGCCGGTGGCCATGTCGAGCGGCAGCTGGCCGGCGATATGGTTGTAGTGAGAGAAGGCGACGCTCTGGCTATGGAGCGGGCTTCTCGGCGCCTTGTCGGTATTGCGGGCGCTGATCACCAGATTGTGTCGTAAGTATTCACCGGAACAGTATTGACACAGGAAAAATGAGACGATCGTCTCTTGATCCCACTTTCCTGCTTG
>NZ_JAPCIY010000181.1:0-986 GCF_027707645.1 Aeromonas sp. QDB30
TTCAATCCAAGGGACTGTTTAAAAACGGCATTCCTGTCCATGACACCATTGCCAGGATCATCTCCGGCATCAAACCAGAGCCGTTTCAGGCCGCCTTTGTGCGGTGGACTCAAGCCATTAACCAGCACACCGATGGCGCCCTGGTCGCTATCGATGGCAAAACCCTGCGCAGTTCCTATGACCGTGAGGATCGAACGTCGACCATTCACATGGTCAGTGCCTATGCCGCCGCCAATAAGCTGGTGCTCGGACAGATAAAAACCGACGCCAAGTCCAATGAAATTACCGCTATTCCCGAGTTGCTGGCGCTGCTCGACATCAAAGGCTGCCTGGTATCCATCGATGCGATGGGGTGCCAGACCGAGATCGCCGAGACCATCCTTCAGCAAGGTGGCGATTACTTATTGGCCGTCAAAGGCAACCAACCCAAGTTGTTCGAGGCGGTTCGACAGGCCCTCGCCCCGCTGGCGGCCACCCCGTTATGCGCAGAGACGATGACGCTTGAGAAGGCTCATGGCCGCATCGATGGTCGTGAGTACCATGTCATGGCGGCGGGCGAGTTGGCCGCCCAGTTTCCTCATTGGAAACAGTTGCACAGCATTGGCGTGGCCATCTCCTATCGCGTTGAAAATATGCAAAAAATTACCATAGAGCAGCGTTATTTCATCAGTTCCAAAGCGTTGGTGCAGGATGAGTTTGCGCGAGCGGTGCGTGGGCACTGGGCCATCGAAAATAGCCTGCACTGGGTGCTGGACGTCACGATGGGCGAGGATGATTGCCCGATTTATCGCGGTGATGCCGCAGAGATTTTGGCGTGCATCCGGCACATGGGGCTGAACATGCTCAGGGCCGAGACTTCACGCAAGGCGAGCGTAAGACGGAAGCAAAAAATCGCAGGAATGAGCAGTGAATATCTGGAAACGGTACTCAATGCGGGTCTCAAAAAACTGGGTGAAATTTAACAAAATGTTCACGCTCTCACCCTG
>NZ_JAPCIY010000182.1:0-949 GCF_027707645.1 Aeromonas sp. QDB30
GTGATGGCCTCCACTATGGGAAACACCTTAACTTCAGGGAGCAGTGATGGCCTCCACTATGGGAAACACCTTAACTTTAGGGAGCGGTGATGGCCTCCACTATGGGAAACACCTTAACTTCAGGGAGCGGTGATAGCCTCCACTATTGGAAACACCTTAGCTTCAGAGAGCTGACGGGCTCCACAGTGGGAAAGACAGACTCCGAGCGCGATAAGCTCACCTGAGTTGAATTATCTCCACTGGTAATCAAAAGAACAGTGCCGGTGACACTCCAAAGCGTTTGCTTAACGCCTCGATATGTTGGCGGGTCAGTCTCTTGCCCTTAGCTGCATTGAGCAGCTTGCTAGCATTAGATTTGGAGCCAAGCTCAGGCAGGTCCGCTACCCCCAGTCTGTGCTGGCTCATCAAGGTCTTCAAGGCCGCAATGCCTGGTTCTATGCCTGCTACCGCCTTGTTTAAGTCGGCGAATAGATTGGCCCCTTGAAGATCCAGACACTTCGCCCCTCTTAACTTAAGAGGTAGTCTTGGAGCTATGTTCAGTACTAGTCACAACGAGAAGATGGTCGAAGTGTTAACAGGGGCCGAGCGCCGTCGACGCCGGACTCCACAAGAAAAGATCGCCATCGTGCAGCAGACCTTTGAGCCCGGGATGACCGTCTCTCATGTTGCTCGCTTGCACGACGTCAACGCTGCATATTCCGGCCGATCATGAACACCGATTCCGGTTCAACGTGAACACCATTTCCGGACCAATGTGAACGCTCATTCCGGCTCAACCTGAACACTTTGCCCCTCCTTTCCGGAAACAGTGTTCAACATCCCGGAATCACTGTTCACATTCACCAGAATCATCCTTAACGCATTGATTTAACAACCTTTGATACGCTCTCCCTTTTGCCAGGGAAGAGCCTATGTCTGCCAAGAGGATTGCAATGCGTAAAATTCGTGA
>NZ_JAPCIY010000183.1:0-941 GCF_027707645.1 Aeromonas sp. QDB30
CGATGTGCAGGCATCAAGGATGTCGTCGTAATCCTTGAAGCTGCGATTAGCCAACACATGCTGACGAAGCCAGCTCCATACCTGTTCAATGGGATTGAGTTCGGGAGAATAGGGAGGGAGCTTGATCAGGCTGAGATTGGGGAAGTCATCCGCACATTCCATGGTATGCCATCCGGCGCCGTCCATGATCACCACCGCATGACGACCCGGCTTTGTTCGTGCTGCAATCAGTGCCAAGTGCTGCTTCATCACCTCCCGGTTTACCAGAGGACTGAGCAAGGCTTCCGTTGTCCCGGTTGCAGGGCAGACGGCACCGAAGAGATAGACGTACTCGAATTGTTGTTGCTGAATAGCTCGGGGGCGACTGCCACGCCTGGCCCACAGTCGGGTAGTCGTATTTTGTTGACCAAACCGGGCTTCGTCCTGAAACCAGACATCGACATTGGCAAGCGCAACATGACCCGGGATGTTAAGGATCGTTTCCAGCTGGAAGTTTTTTAAAAGCTTCCTGCACCTGCCCATCCTGCTTCGGATGTCGTGAGCGACTGGTTATCCAGGAAAACCCCAGCTCTCTGAGGAGGCGGTAGACATTGGAGAGTTCATAGGCCACACCAAACTCTCGTTCGATATACGTTTGAATATCAGTACCTTGCAGTCGTCCCCCGATGGCCAGCCGGCTTTGTTGGTCGATATATTCGCTAAGCTGGGATAGCTGTTCGGCGCCGAGCTTGGCGGGTCGGCCTGGTGGACGGACACTATCCAGCCCCGCCACGCCGTGTAGCAAGAAGTTGCTCACCCATTTGTTGACACTTGTGCGGCTGACTTTGAGAAAGCGGGCAATGTCAGTTCTGGAATGACCTTCTTGAAAGTGTGCTAACGCCAGGAATCGCATGCGTTTCCTGGCGTTGGTTTCTGCCTTGGCGAGGGCCAAGAAATCGATT
>NZ_JAPCIY010000184.1:0-931 GCF_027707645.1 Aeromonas sp. QDB30
ATCAGCAGTTGACCGAGGGGCAACGATACCAGTTATCGGTGCTTCGCGCACAGGGGATGTCCATCCTTGCCACCGCACGCGCCATTGGCGTTCATCGCTCCACCCTCTACCGGGAGCTGCGTCGTAACGCCGGGCCGCAGGGCTACCAGCCAGACAATGCGCATCAGCACGCCACCCACCGACGGGCCAGTGCGGCCAAATCTCGGCTATCTGCCGATGTCATCCAGTTTGTCGAGCTGACACTCGCCTGGTGGTGGAGCCCGGAGCAGATAAGCGCGGTGGGCAAGCAGATAGGCCTCATGGTGAGTCACGAGTGGATATACCGCCATGTGGCCGCCGACAAAGCCCGGGGTGGCCAGTTGTACCGCCATCTGCGCCAGGGCCACAAGCGCTACCGCAAGGGGGCGAGCAGCCTGCGTTCTCCCATCAAGGAAGCCCGCTCTATTGATGAACGGCCGGCTATCGTCGATAGCCGGGAGCGGCTCGGTGATTGGGAGGCGGACACGGTGCTGGGCAAGCAAGGCACAGGTGCACTGGTCACCCTGGTGGAGCGCAAGAGCCGGCTCTATCTGGTCAAGCGGGTCGCGAGCAAACAGGCTGGGGTGGTGCGGGATGCGATAATCGAGATGTTAACGCCCTACATCGAGCAGGTGCATACCATCACCTTTGACAACGGCGGCGAGTTTGCCGAACACAAGGCGATAGAGGAAGCGCTGGGTGCCGAGACTTACTTTGCGCACCCTTACTCTTCGTGGGAGCGCGGTCTGAACGAGAACAGCAATGGGCTGTTGAGGCAGTTTATCCCAAAGGGAACAGACCTGAGAGAGGTCACGGACGAGGATGTCAGGAGAGCGGAGCAGTGGCTCAACCTACGACCTCGGAAATGTCTCGGATTCAGGCAGCCTGTCAAGGTATTCGAAGAGTACCGTCA
>NZ_JAPCIY010000185.1:0-888 GCF_027707645.1 Aeromonas sp. QDB30
GGTCACCGGACTGGTTTCGCCCACGGTCAGCTGGTCGTCAACGATGTTGACCACCACGCTCGGGGCCAGGGTGTCGACGCTGTAACCCTCGGTATCGGCCGCCGTGGTGCTGTTGCCCGCCGCGTCGGTGGTGGTGACCTTGGCGTCGATCACCTTGTCCCCATCGGCCACCAGGTCGCTACCCGGCACATTGATGCTGAAAGTCTTGTCGGCCAAGACCAGACCGGTGAAGGCCTTGCCATTGACGGTCAGGGTGACGGTGTCGCCCTCTTTAACGTCGCCACCCACGCGACCGGTCACGGCGATGTCCTGCTTGGACTCGGCCGCGTTGATCACGTCGTCAGGGGTGATGTTGCCATCCAGGGTGATGCTGGCATCCGGTGGAGTGGTATCGAGCAGGGTAGTGTCGTCGGTGGCGCTGGCCGGGTTGCCCGCCGCGTCGGTAACGCTGGCCACCACGGTCAGGTTGCCATCCGCCAGCCCGCTCAGATCGGCGCGGGTCTGGTAGTTGCCATCGGCATCGGTGACGGCAGTGACTGTCACGCTCTTACCAGTGGCATCGCTGATCACCAGGGTCACGGTGCGGTTCGGGCCGACATCGGAGGTGCCGCTGATGGGCGTGTTGGCCACATTGGCCGCGTTCACGTCATCCAGGCTCACCGTGATGTTCGCCGTGGTGTCCACGCTACCATCGTCGCTCGACGTGCCTCTATTGCCAGCAGGATCAGTCACGCTGGCCGTCACGTCATAGCCCCCATCTGGCAACGGCGTCACGACATCCGCACTGTAACTGCCATCCGGTTGTACCGTGGCGGTCAGGGTCTGCTGATTGCCGTTGGCATCGGTCACCGTCAGGGTCACCGTGCTGCCGGGGGCGGCGTCCGTGGT
>NZ_JAPCIY010000186.1:0-882 GCF_027707645.1 Aeromonas sp. QDB30
TCTGCTGTCTGAATGAACAATATTTGTTCGAATGTATGGGGTTGTTCAAAGTATAAACACTGATGCGTCAGCCCTGCGCGGCGGGGTTATTCGCGATTGTCAGAATACGCTGCACTATTCGAATTTACCGCGAAATGTATCTGAAAATGTGTTTTACCGAGCGGCCAAATCCATATGTATCCCGCTCTGGTTGAGGTGATAATTCTCGCCTGCTGGGCTTGGCTACGCTCTGCGCCAACCAGCAAAAACCACGCTACCGCCCCTGAATTTCAGTCTTCAGCCTGCTCAGCCCCGCTTCAATATCGGTGCTGAAACCTTCATTCCTCTTGAATGGATAAAAGGGCTGAGAAAGCGTAGTGAAAACCGCCCCAGCCCGGCATTTATTGGTTCTCGCACCCTGTTATCAGTGATTAACCACCAAATTCACGGCTAATAATTTGTGTGGGGACAACATTCTCTGGCAAGTCACTCGACATTTTTTGAGCAAGTTCACCAGCCAAACCAAACGCGTTGTCAATGGGGTCGACCTTTATTCCGCTTTCGACAGCCAACTCCAAAAACTTCTTGCCAATCTGATTGCAGGTATCAACCCAGTTTTTGGGCAGCTCCCCCATGGTGAGCTTGGGTTGACAGACCAGTTGAAATGTATTTTTTCCTTCTTGTATTTGAAATGCCACATCAACAAATTCACTTTTATATGGGTTGGCTAGCGCACTTGAACTAAGTAAAAACACAGCACCAATAGAGGATTTTTTCATGACACGTCCTTGTGAATAGTAATGCCCACCAAGGGGCTGATAACATACACATGTACAGGACCTTAAGCGTTGAGTCCCTTTAAAACTCCTTCCAAGGTCCTGTTCTGTATCGATTTTCTCTGCT
>NZ_JAPCIY010000187.1:0-851 GCF_027707645.1 Aeromonas sp. QDB30
CGTCAGCGACTCGGCAAACAGCCGCTCGAGTGGCTGTTCAAACAGTGCGCCGATGTGTGGGGGCGGGAACGTTATCCTGAAGACCATTGGCACGGTTTACAGGTCTTTGCCATCGATGGGGCCCTGTTCCGAACCCAGGATATGCCTGAACTCAGAGCACATTTCGGCTCGGGTAACACCTCAACCAACCGGCAGACACCCTACCCGATGCTGCGGTTGGTCACGCTCATGAATGTCCGCTCGCATGTCATTGCCAACGCGGCCATCAGCCCGTACCGCAAAGGGGAAATCCCCCTGGCCAGCGAGTTCATTCACTCATTGCCGGACAAGTCAGTGACCCTGCTGGATAAAGGCTTCTTCGGTGCCGACCTGTTGCTGCGTATTCAGGCCGAAGACACCGACCGTCACTGGCTCATCCCGGAACGCAAGGGGCTGGTATACACGGAACTTGAGCGCTATGGCGACGGTGACCGTCTGTTGCAAATGACGGTCTCGCCTCAGGCTAGCAAGAAAAACCCGGCGTTGCCGACACACTGGCAAGTTCGCGCAGTGACCTATGAGGTGGCAGGCAAGGAGAAAACGGTCTTTACCTCCCTGCCCGTGGCGCGATTCAGCGCAGCTCAGGTGGCGACCCTGTACCACGAGCGCTGGGAAATCGAGCTGGGATACCGGGATATCAAAAGCGCGATGCAGCACAACGCCATCACGCTGAGAAGCAAGAAAGTGGACTTGGTCTATCAGGAGCTGTGGGGATTGCTGCTTGGATACAATCTGGTCAGGCGGGAGGCCAGCCAGGCCGCCGTAGCCCATCAGCGAGCGCCCAATGAGGTGAGCTTTAAGTTTGCCTGTCA
>NZ_JAPCIY010000188.1:0-843 GCF_027707645.1 Aeromonas sp. QDB30
GCTCTATGGGCCACTGCTTCCAATAGCGGCAACCACCATGTCGTACTGTTCTTTGACGCTTTCAACATCGATAGCTTCCCTGTCATCACACTCTGCGCGACCCGCCTTTTCATCACCAGCGACAGCAAACTCGTCCACACCAATCCCTCGGCGATGGCTTTCTCCCCCGTCACAAACCCCTTGAGCCGGTTGTGCGATTTCCACTCTTTAAATAACAACTCCACCTGCCAACGGCAGCGATACAGGCTCATCACCTGCTCTGCTGACCATGCCGCTCGCGGCAGGTTGGTCATCCACAAGCAGAACCGCTTTTCCTCGGCAAACCAGCGTCGGATCAAGCGGTACTCGACCTTGCCGGACTTCACCACCATATCCAGCACCTCGGCCCGACAGCGCCGCCGTCCTGCCTCTTTCAGTGACAGTCCCGCCAGTTTTGGCACTTCCCGTCCATCACCGCGCCAGGCCTGGATTATCTTGGGGTTCAGGCTTTGCGTTCCTCGCACCAGATAAAATCCGCCAGCGTCGTTCACCTGCTCAAACCAGGCCCTGTCAATGTAACCCGCGTCAGCCAGCAGCAGGCAGTTGGCCAGCTTGTGAGCCTCAGGGAGAAATTGCCGCTCCCCTGCGGTATCGGCAGACACACTCATGCACAGTGGGCTCTGCTCCGACAGAGACATGGTCATATGGCACTCGATAGCCGCCGGACTGATGGTCTTGAACCGGCCGGGAAAGTCAGCCGCCAGACGCCGGTGCACCGCGAAGGAGGTGCCATCGTGCAATAACACCTGCTTGAACGCGCCGAGGGAGGCCGCTTTGAGTTGATGGTCGATACGCAAGGCGATG
>NZ_JAPCIY010000189.1:0-820 GCF_027707645.1 Aeromonas sp. QDB30
TCCGGAACCAGTGATTGGTTCCGGATTGTCCTACAGCAGAAGGATCGGTCAATGGATCCTTAACTGATCAGCATTGCGCCAATCTGGCGGGGCTTTGTTTGTCCTGGTAGACGCTATTCACCGTAGAGGCGGATCTCCAGCACATGAGTGATGGCCTCGCCGCTCCAGTGGTACTCCAGATGACGGGCGTGGTCCACCCGGCTGACCAGACGGGGGCGATAGAGCACGTGACAGTCGTGACCGGGGTGGCGCACCGAGCGGTAGTGGATGCCGTCCGCCCCGGCGACCTTCTGCTCCCGGGCGAAGGCCTGGGCGGGGCCGTAATCGGTGGCGTGATAGAGGGGGCCTGGCAGATACGCCGGGCCCGTGATGTCGATGAGGCTGGCGCTGAACTGCGCCTGGATCACCCGCATCTGCACCTTCTGGGCCGGCTCCCGGGTGTACCCGAAAATCC
Source organism: Aeromonas sp. QDB30 (assembly GCF_027707645.1). NCBI lineage: Bacteria > Pseudomonadati > Pseudomonadota > Gammaproteobacteria > Aeromonadales > Aeromonadaceae > Aeromonas > Aeromonas sp. QDB30. The sequence goes on from NZ_JAPCIY010000189.1 coordinate 455, forward strand.
GCTCCCTGTGGTAGACCGTCTCCTTGATGCCGGTGTCGAGGGAGGGGGCACAATAGTAGCCGCCAAAGTCCCCCGTGGTGAAACGGGCACCCTCGGGATTGAGGTGGGTGAAGGCGGCCATCACATAGCTGCCGCCGGGCAGCCCCACCAGCCAGTCTTCCCTGGGCACCCGCATCAGCTCGCCCGCCTCTTCCCTCAGCCTGTCGTTGGTCAGGGCCTCGACGGCCCAGACCGCCTCCAGCTCGTCGGCGGTAGCGACGTCTTCATAGAGGCAGATGGGGGGAAAGCGGCTAAATAGCTGTTCCGAATAGTAGATCACCGGAGGAAGGGAACTCAGTCCAGTTTGTGCGATCTGATTAGTCGCTA
>NZ_JAPCIY010000190.1:0-788 GCF_027707645.1 Aeromonas sp. QDB30
GCAGAGAAAATCCAAGCAAAACAACACGTTAGACGGTATTATTAATTCGCTTGCCGCTTAAGGTTCTGTACATGATCCACCACATGTCGCCATCTTGATAGATACCCCAAAAAAATATCTTTGGTTATGGCATTTATATTGTTTCAATACTGTTAACTTACGTTCTACTCTAATCATATTGGAAGTTATTCCAACTTATTTACCATGGGGGTTCTGATTATTTTATTTGGTATTGTTTTCCTGTTATGTGATATATTATTAATCTGTTGATAAAATGCATTTCATAAGGTATACACAAAAATATCCATAACCCACAATGATAACAGCATAACAGCCTAAATTAATGAAAAACAAGTCAAAAAATTATAGATAATCTATCATACTCAGCTCGTCATCCAACCAAACTTAATACAATATTATTTTTCCAAGACGACATATAACCCTATCTATATTTCCTTATACAAAGTCCAATGATTGATATGCACTCGACTTATTTAAGGTATCATCTAAACATATGTAAAGCATTATCAAAAATAGTTTTATATCCATCGGCGCCCCCAAAATAACGACAGTTAGTTTGATTCTGTGTTATCTGGCCTGAAGCAGTATAACCACACCCTTTTGTGGGCAACTGTCAGGTGAATACCATCTCCATACAGTCTGAGCAATTTAACCGACAGGACTTCATCCGTTTTTGCCGTAATAGCGCCACATGTACAGGACCTTAAGCGTTGAGTCCCTTTAAAACTCCTTCCAAGGTCCTGTTCTGTATCGATTTTCTCTGCTTG
>NZ_JAPCIY010000191.1:0-751 GCF_027707645.1 Aeromonas sp. QDB30
TGGTGTGTTTGGCGACAACCAGTTTACCAGCACCCTGTCTGTCAACTTCCACTTTCCCAGGATCCCGCGAAGAACCTCTTTTCCTGCATTTTTGCAAGTAGCCTTAACAAGCAATTTGGTAACTAAGTCTTGTGATTTTTTCTCTAAATTAGTGAGGCTGTTTTTAATGTCTTTTATTTTTTTACCAGGATTTCCTGTCACGGGGTAGTCATATTCGATGACTTTCGACTTATCTGTACTCAGACATATCATTGAATATGGCACACGATAACTACTCGCAACGCAAGGCATTCCAACAGTATCTATAGGAAGTTGGCCATTTATTGCAAGAAAGCGACTTTGAAATGGAATGTCATTAAAGTAAGATGAAATACCGCCATCATTTTGAGTCGAGCTAGTCAGTTTATCTACTGCACTTAGATTACTAGAACAGCCAGAAATAAGTGCAGAAGAAAAACAAAATAAAAACATACTTTTCGAAGTCATCATATTACCCTCCCCAGCAGTATTGACACTGATATCATTTGCAAGCCATAAGAATATAGCCCGCCATTCAGCATGTGCAAATTTTATTATTATGACTGTATTGTTTACATAATGGTCTTCAATTCATCGCACGCAGAGACCAGCGCCTTCATCGCGCCCCTTTGAGCTGAGATGTGTACTGAATTAAGTTATACCAATCAGATTAAAGATGTGATCTAATTGCTCTATTCTGGTTTCACTGTACTCAGTATGTCCGATCTAATCG
>NZ_JAPCIY010000192.1:0-748 GCF_027707645.1 Aeromonas sp. QDB30
CAAAAGAGAGTAATAGATCAGAACGGCCGATCGCCGTCAAGCACTGAAAATAGCAAAATTAGGTGCGGAATGACGGCGGAATCACTGTTCAACTTCACCGGAATACGCAGGAGCTAAAGCGCCAGTTGGGCGTCAAATATGACACCGCCTGGATGCTCAAGCACAAGCTGCTGCAAGCCATGAAAGAGTCCGATGACAAGCAGCCCATCAGCGGCATCATTCAGCTCGATGATGTCTACTGGGGTGGCGAGCGCCGTGGTGGCAAACGGGGTCGGGGCGCGGCAGGCAAGACGCCGTTTGTGGCAGCAGTGGCCCTGAACAAGGAAGGACATCCAATCAAGATGCGGATGACGGTGGTCGATGGTTTCAAAACCAAGTCCGTTGCTGATTGGGCAAAACGGCATATTGCCAGTGGTAGCGCGGTGATATCCGATGGATTGGCCTGTTTCAAAGCGGTCAAGGAGGCCAATTGTGAGCACCTGGGTGTTGTCACCGGGGGCAACCTGGACTGGCTGGATCATCCGGCATTCAACTGGGTAAACACGATGATAGGAAATGTGAAAAACTCGCTGCGGGGCAGTTGCCATACGCTCGGAGCGAAGCATTTACCAAGGCATCTTGCGGAATACTGCTTCCGGTTTAATCATCGTTTTGACCTCAAGAGCATGTTGGTAGAATTGGGGCATGCAGTCGTGGCAAGCCCTCCGATGCCATATCGGCTCTTGAAGCTGGCTGAGGGTCATGGGTA
>NZ_JAPCIY010000193.1:0-716 GCF_027707645.1 Aeromonas sp. QDB30
TTATAGGTGGCCAAAAGTTCGGCCATGGTCAGCGTATCGCTGTGGTCATTGGTCGCCAGGATGAACACCCCGGTCTGGTTGCGGGCCTCTTCAACGCAAGCCAGGCTAGTTGCCGCCAACCCAGTGATTTGAAACTGATGGCCAATTGGCTCTTCGCCACGCTTGGGTCTGCCACGTCCTGTATAAACGGGTTCACCTACCACTTCGGCATCCAGTTGCAGCAGCATCAAGCTGGCGGTAAAACAGCTCAACTCAGCTTGGGCATCCGCCTCACAAGCAAAGCGTCGGGCACACAATTTGGCGAAGGCTTTGAGCTCGCGGGTACTGTCTTTGAGCAGGTTTTTGGCCAATGTCTGCTGCTCGCGGTGGCTGGCTTGTTCGCTGCGCACCAGCAACCAACGTTGCGCGACCCCGGCATAATTCGCGTGTTGCCAACGGCCATGATAGCCATTGCCCAGAGCGGTCAGCGGTTGTGCACCTATGGTTGCCACGGCCTGCTTTGCCTCATTGAGAGTGACGGGCACCCGGGTCACAAATAGTTGCTGCTGTTGCGCCAGTAATTGCAAGGTATCGGCGCAGTACAGTGCGGCATCGCCGACCAGATAACGGCACTCCTGCGCGGCCTTGAGACTGCTCAAATGGCGACGAACGGTCTGGGCAAAGGCTTTGGTGTCATTACTATTGCCGCTCAGGGCCTGCATATAGACAGGTAGGCC
>NZ_JAPCIY010000194.1:0-704 GCF_027707645.1 Aeromonas sp. QDB30
CGCGGACAGTGCCTGGTGGGTAGTTTGACTGGGGCGGTCTCCTCCCAAAGAGTAACGGAGGAGCACGAAGGTTGGCTAATCCTGGTCGGACATCAGGAGGTTAGTGCAATGGCATAAGCCAGCTTAACTGCGAGACGGACAGGTCGAGCAGGTACGAAAGTAGGTCATAGTGATCCGGTGGTTCTGAATGGAAGGGCCATCGCTCAACGGATAAAAGGTACTCCGGGGATAACAGGCTGATACCGCCCAAGAGTTCATATCGACGGCGGTGTTTGGCACCTCGATGTCGGCTCATCACATCCTGGGGCTGAAGTCGGTCCCAAGGGTATGGCTGTTCGCCATTTAAAGTGGTACGCGAGCTGGGTTCAGAACGTCGTGAGACAGTTCGGTCCCTATCTGCCGTGGGCGTTGGATGATTGAAGGGAGTTGCTCCTAGTACGAGAGGACCGGAGTGAACGAACCTCTGGTGTTCGGGTTGTCACGCCAGTGGCACTGCCCGGTAGCTAAGTTCGGAATCGATAACCGCTGAAAGCATCTAAGCGGGAAGCGAGCCCTGAGATGAGTCATCCCTGACCCCTTGAGGGTCCTAAAGGGCCGTTGGAGACCACAACGTTGATAGGTGGGGTGTGTAAGCGTAGCGATACGTTGAGCTAACCCATACTAATTACCCGTGAGGCTTAACCATACAACACCCAAGAAGTGTT
>NZ_JAPCIY010000195.1:0-702 GCF_027707645.1 Aeromonas sp. QDB30
CCTTTTTCTTCAGTAGCGCATGACAGGCCTTGGTGTCATACGCACCATCGGCGCTGACCTGTTTTATCTTGCGTCGTAAGGGGTTGAGCAACGTCGGTAACACCTCGTTATCCGCCACCGTCTCCAGGCTGACTTCGGCAGCGATGACCGCATGGGTTGTGGCATCCACCGCCAAGTGGAGCTTGCGCCACACTCGTCGCTTCTCCTTGCCGTGTTTGCGAATTTTCCATTCGCCTTCGCCATAGACCTTGAGGCCGGTGGCATCAATGACCAAGTGAGCCACCGGGCCTTGGCTGGGGAGGCGGTACTTGATGTCGACGGTCTTGGCGCGCTTGCTGATACAGCTATAGTCCGGCGACTGCAAAGGCACCGCCATCAGTTGGAACAACGAGTTAATGAAGCCTTCTAGCGCCCGCAGCGGCAACTTGAACAAGCCTTTTAGCATCAGGGCCGTCTCAATGGCGGTGTCACTGTAGTGGAAACCTCTCCCTCGGCGGCCATGGTGGACCAGGCAATGCCACTGCTTAATGGCTTGTTCGTCCATCCAGATGGTCAACGAACCGCGTTGCACCAAGGCTTGGTTGTACTGCTGCCAGTTGCTGATCTTGTGCTTGGACTTGCCCATCTGATGCTCTCGGAGACTGCGCTACAGGATCAGATCACCGAGATGACAGATAGTTCCCCGATTTGAGCAACAAGACC
>NZ_JAPCIY010000196.1:0-692 GCF_027707645.1 Aeromonas sp. QDB30
AAGCAAGCAGGAAAGTGGGATCAAGAGACGATCGTCTCATTTTTCCTGTGTCAATACTGTTCCGGTGAATACTTACATTTACGCGAACGTCCGATTACACCTGACGGCTAATCGAGTCTACGAGCTAATCTGCGATTTGCTTCTCAATGACAGCTATTATTTCATTGAATTCAACGTTTATTGATTTTATATATTCGTTGATTGCTATATTTCTTATTACAGTTTCTTCCGCCTCTACTTCTTTCGCTATGGATGAGGTGTATTTATGATGGTCTGTCATTTTTTCTATCTGAAAAAGCCAAGAGATATCGATGCCAAACATAGCTTCAATAGAGGTCTGTACATCTTTATTAAAATATACCTCTTTTTCAGGGGGGAGCTTCCCAGGGAAGCAATATAAATCTTCTTGGGGAGCTGGACCAACATCAGCATCTCGAATCGCTATAGCTCTTCTTCCAATTTTATTCAATGTTTTAACAGCTTCTCTAACCGCATTTTTATCACCAATATCGTGAATGTGAATAACCTTAAGTAGATCTTTTTTATGCGTCCTAATAACTTCTGTTAACAATGCTTTTGCAAATAAATCCTCAACACATATATCGAGAGCTCTAAGGAAGGTGCGAATAAGCGGGGAAATTCTTCTCGGCTGACTCAGTCATTTCATTTTTTCAGTTTGAGCCGATTTTTTC
>NZ_JAPCIY010000197.1:0-682 GCF_027707645.1 Aeromonas sp. QDB30
AAGGAAGTGCGCACTAAAGTAGCGTAAACAAGACACCGGTTTGAGGCCGGTGTCAGGTGATAACTAGATCTGTACAAGCATTTTTTATACTTCTTACCTGATCCGCATGGGCATGCACTATTTCTCCCTACATCATACCCTTTATTTGAGTCATCTTTAACTGCTGTCATATCATTAAGTATGTTGTCTTTTTCCATAACCATTCTTGCTTTATTTCTCATTTCAAATGACAGTTCTTCTTGATATTCAAAAACAATTATATCTTCTGAGCGAAAATTATTCCCTTTCGGCTCTGTTGCAAAAACAATGAAGTTATTACATTTTGGATATTTATATTTAGCCACAAATGCATAGGCATGCATAGAATTTTGTCGTGCCTCGCGATACTCTTCATAAGACTCCTCATCTTTTTTAGGATAAAACAAAAATATATACATATTGCTCTGATAAAGTGGGGATGTAGCTAGTCTTGCACTTCTCACATTTTTCGGAACAAGATGAAATTTTTCATTTAGTGCTTTACTTAAAAAATATCGCGACACCCTGTTTTCAGATGCTAAATATTTTATCGCTTTTTCATGAGTAGAAAACTCAAGATCAGCACCTAGGGAAGGTGCGAATAAGCGGGGAAATTCTTCTCGGCTGACTCAGTCATTTCATTTTTTCAGTTTGAGCCGATTTT
>NZ_JAPCIY010000198.1:0-678 GCF_027707645.1 Aeromonas sp. QDB30
TATCCGGGAGACACACGGCGGGTGCTAACGTCCGTCGTGAAGAGGGAAACAACCCAGACCGCCGGCTAAGGTCCCAAAGTTCTGGTTAAGTGGGAAACGATGTGGGAAGGCTCAGACAGCTAGGATGTTGGCTTAGAAGCAGCCATCATTTAAAGAAAGCGTAATAGCTCACTAGTCGAGTCGGCCTGCGCGGAAGATGTAACGGGGCTCAAACCAGGCACCGAAGCCGCGGATTCACACTTATGTGTGAGTGGTAGGGGAGCGTTCTGTAAGTCTGCGAAGGTGTATCGAGAGGTATGCTGGAGATATCAGAAGTGCGAATGCTGACGTAAGTAACGATAAAGGGGGTGAAAAGCCTCCTCGCCGGAAGACCAAGGGTTCCTGTCCAACGTTAATCGGGGCAGGGTGAGTCGACCCCTAAGGTGAGGCCGAAAGGCGTAATCGATGGGAAGCAGGTTAATATTCCTGCACGACTTGTAATTGCGATGGGGGGACGGAGAAGGCTAGGTGGGCCAGGCGACGGTTGTCCTGGTGAAAGTGCGTAGGTGGTGTTTCTAGGCAAATCCGGAGACACAACACTGAGACACGAGACGAACGCACTACGGTGCGGAAGCCATTGATGCCCTGCTTCCAGGAAAAGCCTCTAAGCTTCAGATTACAAGTCATCGTACCCCAAAC
>NZ_JAPCIY010000199.1:0-671 GCF_027707645.1 Aeromonas sp. QDB30
TGGGTGGGGCACGGCAACAGCCGGGCCGCTATCCGTCCCTTCTTCGAGCAGCTCGGCGAGCGATGCCAGCAGATTGAGGCGGTGGCGATGGACATGAACACGGCGTTCGACCTGGAGGTGAAGCAACACTGCCCGCAGGCGGAGGTGGTCTACGACCTGTTCCACGTGGTGGCTCGCTATGGCCGAGAGGTGGTGGACCGGGTGCGAGTGGAGCAGGCGAATGCACTGAAAAGCGATAAACCGGCGCGAAAAGTGGTCAAAAGTGCGCGTTGGTTGCTGCTACGTAATCGGGCGAAGCTGAGTGAAAAACAGGATGTGAAGTTGCAGGAGCTGTTGGCGGCGAATCAACCGCTGGCGATGGTGTACGTGCTGAAAGAGGCGTTGAAGGGCATCTGGTATGCGCCGAGCGTGTGGGAAGGATGGCGACGATGGCGGAGCTGGATGCGGCAGGTGAAGGAAAGCGGGCTAGCGCCGCTGCAACGATTTGGTCGAAATTTATCGAAATATATGCGGGGGATCCTGGCGAGTGCAAACTACCCGATGCACACGAGTGTGCTGGAAGGGGTGAACAACAAGATCAAAGTGATAAAGCGTATGGCATATGGATTTAGGGACTCAGAATACTTTTTTCTGAAAATCAAGGCGGCCTTCCCCGGAAAGCCGCGATGAAC
>NZ_JAPCIY010000201.1:0-617 GCF_027707645.1 Aeromonas sp. QDB30
GTGCCGACCTTGCGGATAAAAGACCCAGCCTATCAGGAAAAAATGGCGAATATCGACGCCGCGCTGGCCCGCTGTGATGCCGATAATCCGGTGTTTTATGAGGATGAAGTCGATATAGACCTCAATCCCAAATTAGGAGCCGACTGGATGTTCAGAGCGCAGCAAAAGCGGGTTGTCACACCGGGGCAGAATGCCAAGCATTATCTGGCAGGCGTTCTCCACGCAGGCAACGGAAGGGTACTTTACGTCAGCGGGATCAAGAAAAACTCATCGCTGTTTATTGCCATGCTGGAAAAGCTGCGCCACCACTACCGACGAGCCAAAACCATCACGTTGATCCTCGATAACTACATCATTCACAAAAGCAAACAGACCGAGCGATGGTTGAAGAAGAATCCCAAGTTCTGCCTGGTGTTCCAGCCAGTTTACAGCCCTTGGGTTAATCACATAGAACGGCTATGGCACAAGTTACATGAAACCATCACGCGCAATCATCAATGCAGAGGGATGGCAAACCTGCTGGCCCGAGTGAAACACTTCATGGATACCGTGTCTCCTTTCCCGGGGAATGGCTATGGCACAGCGAAGGTGTAGCACTATTGGGATCAGTTATTTAG
>NZ_JAPCIY010000202.1:0-617 GCF_027707645.1 Aeromonas sp. QDB30
AGCAAGCAGGAAAGTGGGATCAAGAGACGATCGTCTCATTTTTCCTGTGTCAATACTGTTCCGGTGAATACTTACTCAAAAAGGGTCTGAAATTGATACCGAAGGAAGTGCGCTCTAAAGTAGCGTAAACAAGACACCGGTTTGAGGCCGGTGTCAGGTGATAACTAGATCTGTACATCTTTTTCATATATAAATTCAGCGGGCATATGAACAAAGCTACTCGCATACATATCTAGAGCATGCTCTACACCAAATTTATAGCCACCTAATTTCTTTTCTGGCACAACTACCTTATTAACAATAAATTCATGTCTAATTTTTCTTCGAAGTTTTCGATTTAATTTTATTTGTTCTATTTTTTTTCATGACAATTTCTCATTTGCTTAACGCCACGCTATGCGGAAATTTAGGAGCGTCGGCGAGTAAATTTTCCGTAGCAGTGCCTTGTTATGCATTAGGCTTTGGCTCGGTTCCTACACCAGCAATGCTTACTTCAAAGCCTCTTTGCGACAAGTTCTCGAATGCCTTTGACAGATTAACCCGTCATTCCGCACCTGATTTTGCTATTTTCAGTGCTTGACGGCGATCGGCCGTTCTGATCTATTACTCTCTTTTGC
>NZ_JAPCIY010000203.1:0-605 GCF_027707645.1 Aeromonas sp. QDB30
GCCTGATTTTCACAGATGAGCTCAAGGATCACTTGATTCAGCTCTGGCCGGTGATCACGACTATAACCACGCACCAGTTGCAGCTTACCGACCAGATCCCCATCGGCACAGTCATAGGCGCCATCGACGTGGAAGCTGGTAATATCGAGGTGCACTGCGGTGCTTTTGAGCCCCAGCCGCTCGACAACTTGCGCCGCCATCACCTGATACAAGGCGCTGACATCGGCCTCAAAGAGGGCATCGAGACAGCGACCGAGCACATCATCATTGAGGTCATCAGCACAGATCCCGGGGCCAATCAGGCGCTCAACCGGCTTGTTAGCGAAGAATTGCGGGAACATGTGCAGGGTGCTGCTGTGAAAGCCGAGGCCGTTCACTATCATGGCGACCAAGGCTTCACCATGTGAGACCTTGAAAGGCGGGGTTTTGGGGAGCAAGGCATCGATCATGCGGGCAATGCCCAGTTCCTGGCAGAGTGCGGCGACCAAACCAAGGTGATCGAGGTTACGGATCGAGATAGCGGGTGCGGCCATGATGATCTACCTGCAAAAGAGAGTAATAGATCAGAACGGCCGATCGCCGTCAAGCACTGAAAATAGCAAAAT
>NZ_JAPCIY010000204.1:0-585 GCF_027707645.1 Aeromonas sp. QDB30
GGCAGAGAAAATCCAAGCAAAACAACACGTTAGACGGTATTATTAATTCGCTTGCCGCTTAAGGTTCTGTACATGATTCTATCTATAGTGAAAATTTGCATGGATAGTTTTTCAGGTGATACGCTAATGATGAAGCATATTCCCCATCCATTTTTATCATCTATAAAATTAAGAAACCTAATGATGACTAATTTTTAAATGGTGTTTTGAGATCGCATAATTCACTCGGCCTAAAACTAAATAATATGGATGTAACCGTCTCGTTATCCCCCACAGGTGTCCTTCCATGTAGTGCGCTAACACCGAAGAAAATTGATATCTCACCAGGTCTAAGTTGATAATCTAATCGTTTCTGGTTTGGCCAATATGAAACACTACTGGAGTTAAGCACACCATTTTGGCATTCATGCTCTAATGCGAGCATTACAGTTATGGCTGTGAATGCATTATCAACATGCGGTGGACTAGATTGCCCTTTTTGATCATAGTATATGTAGCTTGTCATATAGCCGTCATTCCGCACCTGATTTTGCTATTTTCAGTGCTTGACGGCGATCGGCCGTTCTGATCTATTACTCTCTTTTG
>NZ_JAPCIY010000205.1:0-554 GCF_027707645.1 Aeromonas sp. QDB30
ACGGGTGAGGTCCGTCAGGCACAAGTCTTTGTCGCCGTGCTCGGTGCGTCCAACTACACCTTTGCCGAGGCCACCTGGTCACAGTCACTGCCGGACTGGCTGCAAAGCCATGTCCGTGCCTTTGAGTTTTTCGGCGGGACACCGGCACTGCTGATCCCCGACAACCTCAAGAGCGGTGTCAGCAAGGCTTGCCGATACGATCCCGAGCTCAACCCCAGCTACCAGCAGTTGGCCGAGCACTATCAGGTGGCGGTGATGCCAGCTCGTCCTTACAAGCCCAAGGACAAGGCCAAGGCGGAGGTGGGTGTGCAGATCGTCGAGCGCTGGATCCTGGCCCGTCTACGCCATCAGACCTTCTTCTCGCTTGCCGAACTCAACCAGTGCATCCGTGCCTTGCTGAACGAACTCAACGAGCGTCCGTTCAAGCAACTGCCCGGTAACCGACGTGACGCATTTGAGCAGTTGGACCGCCCGGCACTGGGACCACTGCCGGTGCATCCCTATCGCTATGTCGCCATCAAAACGGTCAAGGTCAACATCGACTATCACGTCAG
>NZ_JAPCIY010000206.1:0-539 GCF_027707645.1 Aeromonas sp. QDB30
AGCAAGCAGGAAAGTGGGATCAAGAGACGATCGTCTCATTTTTCCTGTGTCAATACTGTTCCGGTGAATACTTACGCCGGTGAACCCTCTGCTTTGCCCCCTCCCCTTTGCAAGGGGAGGGTCGGGATGTGCCGTGCCGATTGACGGATGGGGCCATAACCCCCTCCCCGCCTCCCCCTTGGCAGGGGGAGGAGCAAGCAAGCGGCCCCTGTCTGGACAGGTCAAATAATCGAGGTGGCAGCCACGTAGGTTCGATTAGCGAAGCGTAATCGGACAGCGGTAACAGCATTGCTCCCTTCTCCCGTTTATTAAAAAAGGAGGAGAAGGGCTGGGGATGAGGGGCGGAAAAAAGAGATTTCGCGGTAAACGTTGGGTTTCGCTTTGTTCAGCCACAACTTATGTAACGGGTAGGTTGGTGCTGAGCCTACGGAGCCCAATATACGAGAGTTTATAAGCAGCATTTTGTATGGAGATGGTATTCACCTGACAGTTGCCCACAAAAGGGAGTGGTCATACGGCTTCAAACCGGATAACAAAAC
>NZ_JAPCIY010000207.1:0-528 GCF_027707645.1 Aeromonas sp. QDB30
GCGATTAAATCAGATCACAAACGAAGCCTTTTTTCTATCTATTTCAATTGGTTGTAGCTAAAGATCCTGTACATGTGTGGTGGATAAAGTGCATATCTTGACCCCTATCAAGAGGGGGTCGTTTGAGTTGCTGTTAGGTGGGCTGGTTATAATTAATGCCATCCCATTGTACTGTTGTTGGACAGTGCATAGAGCGCAGTGCTTTAATGATTCAAGAGTCAATTGGTTTGAATTTATATTCATCAATTGGCGTTTTTCATTGGGTGGGGTGGGACATTGGTGGAACAAGCAGGTTCAGCTAGGTGGTTATGTGGAAGTGTCTGCCACCATATGGCAGAGCCAAACGCTTATTGCCATATGGTGGCACGTGTTTTTGACATGGCGTCAGTAGACTTACAATCGTAACTAAATGTTTTTTAAGGTGAAGTTGTTTTTGCGATCAGAGCTTGTGTACCAGGGTGAGAGCGTGAACATTTTGTTAAATTTCACCCAGTTTTTTGAGACCCGCATTGAGTACCGTTTCCAGAT